>JAYTTM010000960.1:0-4009 GCA_043745055.1 Chitinophagaceae bacterium
GCTCTTAACATTGAGTATCCAAACATGCCATGTGTTAATGGCTTGGTAGTACTAAATTTAGTGGCATACAATTCATCTGAATTGTCCATAAGATTGAACCATTCAAACTCCTGCGAAAAGAACGGCGTGTAACCAGCATCTGCAGCCTGTTGGATAATATTTTTCAACAAACTTCTGGGACAAATGGCTAAACCTTTTCCTTTCTCATCTTTAAAATCAGCCAGAAAAAAAGGCATATCATTTTCCCAGGGAATTTGCCTGAATGTGTTGATATCAACCACTGCTGTTACATCGGGATAGCCGCTGTGCCAACCGGTATATTCGGCATTGTCGTATGCCACATCAGCAGCATCCCAGCCAAATACCACATTGCAAAAGCCGAAACCTTTTTCTACAATAGATGAAAATTTTTCAAAGCTCATAATTTTACCTCTCAGCACACCGTCTATATCTGTTACAGCCACTTTAACTTTTTCCGTATTTTGTTCGGCCAGCTGTTGTATTATTTTATGCTGAAGGGGATATTGTTGTTGCATTTGCAGATTGTTTTACAAAGAAATGAAACCAAATATAAGCAAGTACCAGAATACCTAAAAAGAGCAAAAATAATTTAATGTTAAGTGTTGCCATGGCTACCATGGAAACCACTGCAATCATTAATGCGATGATGGGAAAAAATGGGAAGAAAGGTGTTTTAAAAGGCCGGGGTAATTCGGGTGCTGTTTTTCTTAAAATCAGTACCGATATCATGGCAAAAATATACAAAGCAATGGCGCCAAAGCAGGCAATGGTTATTATATCGCCGGTTTTACCAGTAAGCAATGCTATAATGCCGATACCTGTATTTAACAGCAACGCATTCACCGGCGTTTTAAAGGTTGGATGTACTTTGCCAAATATTGCCGGAATACAGCCGGCCTTGCCAAACTCATAGCTGGCTCGGCTTGCAGCTAATATTAAACCATGGAACGAAGCCACAAGCCCCATCAATCCTATTGTAATTAACAGGTGATACAACCAACCGGCACTGCCTGTAATTTGTGCCAATGCCATTGGTAAAGGAGAATCAGACGCCTCGGCACCGGGTGTTGGATACACCACTTTTTCCCATCCACCCACCCCAATGGATGAAACAAAAACAAGGGCACATAGTATTACCAGCGTAAGTAAGGCAGAGCCAAATCCTATTAAAATATTCCGCTGCGGCTTTACTGTTTCTTCTGCTACATTGGCAACACCTTCCAGCCCCAGAAAAAACCAGATGGCAAATGGGGTGGCTGCCCAAACCCCTCTCCAGCCAAAAGGAAAGGCATTGTGGGTTAAATTATTCCAATGAAAATGGGGAAGGGTGATGCCACAAAAAAGTAATAATTCAAACACAGCAAATGCAGTAATTACCAGTTCGAAAAAGGCTGCGGCTTTTACGCCGTAGATATTAAGTGCCGTAAATAAAATATAAGCGATAATGGCAATTATGCTTACAGCAACCTGCGGAAAGAAAATATGAAAATAGGCACCAATTGCAGCAGCAATGGCGGGTGGTGCAAATACAAATTCTATGATTTGTGCCATCCCGGCAATAAAGCCGATGCGCCTTCCCATGGCTTTGCTGGCATAATCAAATACCCCGCCTGCTTTTGGTATGGCACAGGCTAGTTCAGCATACGAAAAAGTAAATGTAATATATAAGATTATGATAAAAAAAGTAGCAATGGCCAGGCCCAATGTGCCTCCTACGGGCAATCCAAGGTTCCAGCCAAAATACATGCCGCTAATTACATAACCTACGCCAAGGCCCCAAAGCATTATTGGCCCCAGGGTTCGGTTTAGTGTTGCTGATGGGAGGTTTGTTTGAGCAGGAGTTTGTACATTCATTCAGCTGGGTTTATTTTTTAAAGATACTCATCAAAGATTAATGATGGGTATTGTTAAAAAATGAAAGGTGCAATTTGACCTCACCCCCAACCCCTCTCCGAAGGAGTGGGGAGCTTGACACTGATTGCTCAAAGTTCTTTTCTTATTCGATTAGTAGTCTCACTTTTCTTGAACGCTTATTTAGAATCAGTTTTGCATTTTTCATTTCTATTCCGCAAAACTTTAGTACACATATATTATACTCCGAAGGAGATGGGAGCTTGCCTCTGATGATTTGAAATTGTATTTGATTGGCTATAACTTAGCTAAAAATGGTTTATATATGTCGCAGCCAAAAGTGGTTGAATAACCCTGTAAGCCGTAAATAAAGCTGAAGGCGGTTATGAATGAAACAACGATTTATATTGAAACCCCCAATTAATAGACAGGGTTTATTTAAAAATGCTAATAAAGACATTTTCTTAAGTTAATTTAAAGAGTAATGTGTTTCATTTGCCAAAAAAAATGGCTATCCGCCACCTGCTAATTTTATAAAAGTAAAAGCTTAATTTCGGTATCTTTTTAGTTTGAATTTGCTTATGGAGACCAGGGTATTTTTTATGCAACAGCCACGTTACAATTTTATAAATCAATCGATAAAACGACTATTGTTTTTTTGTATACTATTAGCAGGAAAACCACTGGCTGCACAACAAAAACCGGGATACACCCAATACATTCTAAATAACTATATCATCAACCCCGCTATTACAGGTATTGAAAATTACACGGATGTAAAAATTAGTTACCGCAACCAATGGACCGGAATTGATGGTGCACCTGTTACTACTTATTTATCTATTCAAGGGCCTGTTGGAAAAAAAGATTATCGCTCTTCCGCAACTTCATTTGATGTGCCGGGCGAAAATCCCCGTGGCCATTCTTATATGGAAAGCTACACTGCTGCTGAGCCACATCATGGCTTGGGTGGCATTATTGTTAGTGATAAAACCGGTTATCTTAACCGATGGGGAGGCTATGTTACGTATGCTTATCACAAAGGGATTTCTGCCCGTACAACCTTGTCTGCCGGGTTTATGGCGGGCATTACTGCTGTTAGCCTGGATGCATCAAAAATACAGTGGGGTTCATTAAATGCCAACGATCCTGCAATTGGCTACAACAGCGGAGAAATATCAAAAATTAAACCTGAAATAGGCGCCGGGCTTTGGTTGTATTCGGCTGAATATTTTGTGGGTGTTTCTGTTTTAAACATTGTACCTGCCAAAGCAAATTTTGTAAAAGATAATAAATATGGCGGCGATTTTGTTCCGCATTTTTTTACAACGGCGGGTTATAAATTTTTGCTGAATGAGGATATTTCCTTGTTGCCTTCGGTGATGGTGCAATTTATTAATCCCTATCCCCTGCAGGTTTATACCAATGCTAAATTACAATACCAGGATAAGGTTTGGATTGGCAGCGGGTATCGTTTTGGTGATCAGTTGGGAGGCTTTACGGCCATGGCCGGCCTCAATGTTTCCAACACTTTTAATGTTGGTTATTCGTATGATGTTTCTACTTCTAAACTGGTGAATTACTCCCGCAATACACACGAAATAATTATTGGTTTTTTACTGGGGAACAAATATGGTGATACCTGTCCGAGGAATGTTTGGTGAGGGAATTATTATGAGAGTTCAATGGGTTGCACCCATGTTTGTGGATATTAAAGCCTTTCAGGCTTATGTTATAGTTTCTAAGATCATACAAGGACGCCAGCTTACAAGAGAGTTAAAAAATGTTCCCAAATGGTATGCTGTAAAAGGGAGTGACACAACGATGATGACCATAGCTGTTTCTTTGCCCGGACAAAAAAAGACAACCGATGACCGACCACAGTTCCAAATTTCAAATTACCAATTCCTAAAGAATTAACGGCTATAGTTAGGCGCTTCTTTGGTAATAGCAATATCATGAGCATGGCTTTCTTTCATGCCGGCGTTGGTTATTTTTACAAAAGTTGCATTTTGTAAAGCTTTAATATTGGCAGCACCACAATAGCCCATGCCCGCTTTAAGGCCGCCGGTAAACTGGTGTGCTACTTCCCGTAAAGTGCCTTTAAAATCTACTCTTCCTTCTATGCCTTCCGGAA
>JAYTTM010000961.1:0-4006 GCA_043745055.1 Chitinophagaceae bacterium
CGGTGCCACGCTAATTTTATTTACAACCGGTTTAGGAACGCCTACTGGAAACCCCGTTTGTCCTGTTATAAAAATTGCCACCAACACCCAGTTGGCCAAACGCATGAGTGATATTATAGACATTGATACCGGTAGCATTATTGAAGGAACCTCCTCTATTGAAGATATGGGTGAAGTAATACTGGATTATGTTATCCGTGCAGCTAGTGGGGAGGTAATAACCAAGGCAGTTTTGCTGGGGCAAGATGATTTTATTCCATGGAAACGAGGTGTTAGTTTATAATAAATTAACACAGTATAATATAAAAATTTTCAATCAGGATATTAATATTCGTTAAGTGTCATGGTAATGAATGACAAAATAGTCCCTAACCGGCCTGGTTTACCAGGTCGGGCAAGACTTATCTCTTACAGAAAAAATTGAGACAGATGTTTAGTCTAAAAAATAAAATAGCAGTGATAACTGGTGCTGGTAGCGGCATTGGCAAAGCAATGGCTGTGCTATTTGCAAAGCAAGGTGCAGTGGTTCACATTATTGAATTAGATACTGAAGCAGCAAAAACAGTAGTTGAAGAAATTGTATTGTACGGAGGAGAAGCAGTTGCCCATAATATTGATATCACTAGCCAGCAGCAGGTAAATGCAGTTTTTATATTGATTGGAAAAATCGATATATTGGTAAACAATGCAGGCATTGCCCATGTGGGTAATGTGGAGCAAACCAGTGTGGAAGATTTTGACAGGATTTTTTCAGTAAACGTAAAAGGCACTTACCATTGTTTGTATGCGGCCATCCCTTTAATGAAAGACAATAAGGGTGGCGTTATTCTTAACATGGCATCAATCGGTGCCGTAGTCGGCATCAGCGACCGGTTTGCGTACAGTATGAGTAAAGGTGCTATCCACGCCATTACGCTGAGTGTTGCAAAAGATTACCTGCAGCATAATATCAGGTGCAATTGCATTTCGCCGGCAAGGGTTCATACGCCATTTGTAGATGGATTTATATCAAAAAATTACCCAGGAAAAGAATCCGAAATGTTCGAAAAATTATCTAAAAGTCAGCCCATTGGTAGGATGGGCACACCAGAAGAAGTTGCAGCAATGGCATTGTATCTGTGCAGCGATGAAGCAGCATTTATCACCGGCAATAATTATTTAATTGATGGTGGCTTTGTAAATCTTAATAACTAAAACGCTAAAACTAAACATATGAAAAAGACAGCTTGCAGTTTATCCCTTTTACTTTTTTCAATTGCTGTTTCATATTCACAGCAATACACCCCGGCTGCACAAAACCTTGCAGCAAGAACAATTTTTCAGGATAATAAGTTTGGGATGTTTATTCACTGGGGAGCATCCAGTGTATTGGGAAATGGAGAATGGGTGATGAACAACCGCAATATACAGGTTAACGAATATGGAAGGTTGATCAATATTTTCAACCCTCAAAATTTTGATGCAAAAAAATGGGTGGCTGTTGCAAAAGCAGCCGGCATGAAATACATCACTTTCATTACCCGGCATCATGATGGGTTCAGTAACTGGGATACCAAACAATCCGATTGGAAGATTACCAAAACACCTTACGAAAAGGATGCATTAAAACAACTGGCAGCAGAATGCCATAAAGAAGGCATTCAATTATTTTGCTACTATTCTTTGCTGGATTGGTACCGCAGCGATTACCAATATGAAACAGGCAAAACCGGAAAAGGAACAGGCCGCACAACCAAAAGCAATTGGGATAGTTACATCCGTTTTATGAAGGCGCAGTTAACAGAACTACTTACCAACTATGGAGAAATTTCGGGGATATGGTTTGATGGCCATTGGGATCAGTTGGACAATGATGTGGACAAAACATTACAATCAAAAGTAAACTGGCATTACGATGAAATATACACATTGATTCACGGCTTGCAACCCCAATGTTTAATCAGCAATAACCATCATTTAACGCCCATAGCCGGCGAAGATTTTCAGGCATTTGAAAAAGATTTGCCCGGCTTCAATACAACTGGGTTTGGTGGCGCCTCCATTTCTCAACTGCCATTGGAAACATGCGAAACCATGAACGACAGCTGGGGTTTTAATATCACAGACAGAAATTATAAATCTTCTAAAAAACTGATTCAATACCTGGTAAAAGCTGCAGGACATAATGCCAACTTTTTACTGAATGTTGGGCCAATGCCCGATGGAACCATTCAACCGGAGTTTGTTGATACGTTGAAATTAATGGGAAAATGGATGGAGCAAAACAGTGCAACTATTTATGAAACAAGAGGCAATGTAATACCCGCTAAAAGCTGGGGAGTACTTACTATAAAAGGCAAATCAATATTCATGCACATACTGGATATGCCTGAGCAACCAGCCTTTATTTTTATTGCCGAACTAAAACAACCTATTGCCAAAGCATTTTTATTTAATGGCAAAAAGGAAGTAAAGTTTAAACAGCTGCCCGAAGGAACATTTATATATTTGGATGGAGTGGTATTGGATGATGTTGATACAATTATACAACTGGAATTAAAATAAAAAAGATCAACATTTGCTTATTGAAATTTGATAGACCTGCATTAAATAAAACCAATAAAAATTACACATGAAACTGATTCGCTTTGGAGTAGCCGGCAATGAAAAACCGGGATTGATCATTGGAGATAAATACGTAGATGTTTCTTCTTTTGTAAAGGATTACAACGAAGAATTTTTTGAGAATGATGGCTTAAAAAAATTAAATGATTTCTTAAACACCAATCCTGAGTTGCCGGAGATAAGCAAGCACATTCGTTTGGCGTCACCTGTGGCAAGGCCCTCCAAAATAGTTTGTATCGGACTAAACTATAAAGATCATGCAAACGAAACCGGAGCCGCAATTCCAGCCGAGCCAATACTTTTTTTAAAATCTACTACAGCGCTAACAGGTCCCGATGACAATATTATTATACCAAAAAATTCTCAAAAAACAGACTGGGAAGTGGAGTTGGCTGTAGTTATCGGCAGCAAGGCATCTTATGTAGATGAGGCAGATGCATTGAATTATGTTGCCGGTTACTGCCTGCACAACGATGTAAGTGAAAGGGCATTTCAATTGGAAATGGGTGGCACCTGGGATAAAGGAAAAGGCTGTGATAGTTTTGCACCTATTGGTCCTTACCTGGCTACCCCGGATGAAGTGGAAGATATAAATAACTGCAGGTTATGGCTTACCGTTAATGGCCTATTAATGCAGGATGGTAATACCTCCAACCTTATCTTTAATATACCTCATCTAATTTCCTATGTGAGCCAGTTTATGACGCTTTTGCCCGGAGATATTATTTCCACAGGTACACCGGCAGGTGTTGGCCTGGGTATGAAACCCCCGGTATACCTGAAGCCTGGCGATATAGTTGAATTGGGAATTGATGGTCTTGGCCAATCCACACAACATGTTATAGCATATAAATAAAAATTAAAACAACCACTGCTGAATGAAAAAAAACGATGCTTACCTGCTGCCATTTATTTTAATAACCAGCCTGTTTTTTTTATGGGGATTTGCTCATAATCTCGATCCCATATTAATACCTCATTTAAAAAAATCTTTTACGTTAACCACCACACAAGCTACCCTGGTTGATTCTGCGGTTTTTATTGCCTATTTTATTATGGCATTGCCGGCTGGTTTTATCATAAAAAAGTTTGGATATAAAATGGGTATCATTAGTGGGTTGTTGTTTTTTGCCCTTGGTTGTTTTTTGTTTATCCCTGCTGCTAATTATCAATCCTACAATTATTTTTTGATTGCTCTTTTTATTATTGCCTGTGGCTTAACTATTTTGGAAACAGCTGCCAATCCATACGCTGCTGCTTTAGGAAATCCGGCAACTGCCACACAACGGCTGAATCTTGCCCAGTCTTTTAATGGACTGGCCGCAGCAGTGGCCCCGGTTATTGGCGCAAGAATTATATTAACCAAAGGCTATAGTGATGTCGATTTAAATACTATGACAGA
>JAYTTM010000962.1:0-4001 GCA_043745055.1 Chitinophagaceae bacterium
TGGTTGTAGCAGCTGCTTTTATAGCTTGCAGGCATTGGGCAACTGTTGCAGCATTTCGTTTTAATTTTAGTGCAGTCAGCTTGTCCATTTGTACCTGCCGGATGGAGTCATCTATTTTAAAGGGTTGGACTATAAATTTCTCGGCCGTTTCAAATTTATTTACGCCTACAATTATTTTTTCTCCGGTTTCAATTTGCCGCTGGTATTCATAAGCACTCTTTGCAATTTGTTCCTGCATATAACCTTGCTCAATGGCGGCTACGCTGCCACCAATGGCATCAATCTGTTCAATTATTTCCCATGCTTTTTTCTCAACTTCACTGGTTAAGTTTTCTATAAAATAACTCCCTGCTAAAGGATCAACCGTATCCGGAGCGCCACTTTCAAAAGCAACAATTTGTTGGGTACGCAAGGCAATTCTTGCAGCCTCTTCTGTAGGTAAACTCAGGGCTTCATCGTATCCGTTGGTGTGCAGGCTTTGGGTGCCACCCAGCACTGCAGCAAGCGTTTGTAAGGTTACCCTGGTAATGTTATTCATGGGTTGCTGTGCCGTAAGTGTAGCACCACCGGTTTGCGTGTGAAAGCGCAGCATCATGGCTTTGGGGTCTGTGGCGCCTACTTCTTTCATAATTATCGCCCACATTTTACGGGCAGCCCTAAACTTGGCCACTTCCTCAAATAAATTATTATGAGCATTAAAAAAGAAGGAGAGGCGTTTGCCCAATACATTAATGTCCATTCCTTTTTCGAGCGCCGCTTTTACATATGCTTTTCCATTGCTCAACGTAAAAGCAAGCTCCTGCACTGCGGTGCTGCCAGCTTCCCTTATATGATAGCCCGAAATAGAAATGGTATTCCATTTAGGTAGTTCTTTGGCGCACCATTCAAAAATATCGGTAATAATCCGCATGGAAGGTTTGGGAGGATAAATGTAAGTGCCTCTTGCGGCATATTCTTTCAATATATCATTCTGAATGGTACCGTTAATTTTTTGCAGATCTGCTCCCTGCCTTTTAGCCAATGCAACATAAAATGCCAGCAGGATAAAGCCAGTAGCATTAATGGTCATGGACGTGGATACATCCTGCAACTGAATGCCATCAAAAAGCATTTCCATGTCTTCAATGCTATCAATGGCAACACCAACTTTTCCCACTTCTCCCTCCGATAAAGCGTGGTCGCTGTCGTAACCAATTTGAGTGGGCAAATCAAACGCAACGCTTAAGCCGCTTACACCTTGCGATAACAGGTAGTGGTATCTTTTATTACTTTCTTCTGCCGTACTAAAACCGGCGTATTGCCGCATGGTCCAAAGTTTGCCTCGGTACATATCAGGTTGTACACCTCTTGTAAATGGAAACTGCCCTGGTAATTCTTCAGCCGTAAAAGGTATATCTTTCTGTGTATATAATTCGTTGATTTCAATACCGGAGTCAGTCAATATCTTTTTCATATGGCAGTATGTTTTATCGAGTGTTAAGTTAAGCGTGAATTGTGAATTGTGAATGGTCAATGGTCAATGGTGAATGGTCAATATTTCTTCCTTAACCATTCACCACCCGATCGTTATCGGGATATAAATCGATACAACATTTTATTATTATTATTGCATTATTTGAGCTTGTTTTTATTAATTGTTTAGTAACTAAGTTGTTTTAAAGTCATTTGATTAATTGTGTTTAGATGGTTCAGCAATTTAGACAAAGACCTAAATAACAGACCATGAATGATTTGATTATCACAATAATTTTTTTGCTTCAAAATGCAGGGCATCCAGTACAATGCCGCTTAATTCAGCATTGGGGTTGCTGGCATATTCCAATACCCTTTTGCTCAGTTCTATTGCAGGTGCCTGCGATGGCAGGTTGGCCGCAATCTGGTTGATGATATAAATATTTTGATCTTTTAAATTACCAATGGCCTTCCACATATCCGGACTAACATATAGCTGCTGACTTACATTATAATCATATTCGCTCCGCAACGTTTGCAGTAATATTAATTGTAAGTCAAGTACATTCAAATCACCTGAAGAAGTGCGGGAAATAAGGTTTTTTAAAGAAGCCCTGTCTACAAAAACAGTCAACCGTTCGTAGGCCTGCAACTGTAATTTCAGTGTTTCGTTATTGATGCCAAATCTTTCTTTCATTTCATCTTTCATACCTTTAAATTCTGCCAGCAGCCAGGCAATGGCAATAAAAAAAACAAACATAAAGGCAATCTGTATATCCTGGAAAACAATTTCTAATAGCATATTTTTTTCTGAATTACTGTATAACAAAATTAAGTAAACTGCTTACAATAAAATTCCTTCTTTCGCAAAAGCAGCCTTGCTTCCCCTCTGGCAGATTGTTTTATCTTTGCATTCACAAAAAGAAATTACAAATGGAAACATTAATGGCAGCACCGGTTACATTAACAGCAGGTGCCATTGCAGAAATAAAGCGTTTGATGAACGAACAGGGCTTTGATGCAGCAAAACTATTAAGAGTTGGTGTTAAGGGCGGCGGTTGCAGCGGAATGACCTATGTATTGGGTTTTGATAAGCCTACCGATAAAGACGAACAGTTTGAGATAGCCGGTATTCCCTGTATCATGGAAAAATCGCATGGCATTTATCTTACAGGAATGGAAGTTGAGTGGGAAGGTGGATTAAACTCCCGAGGGTTTACTTTTAAAAATCCAAATGCCAGTAAAACCTGCGGCTGTGGTACATCGTTCGCAGTATAATTGATACTTTTTTTGATTTTTTATTTTGATACCGCTCAGTTAATTGAGCGGTATTTTTATGACCAGCAATTTAGTTTGAACGCTTATCTTCACACTCATCAAAAAAAACAATTAATTGGTTCAAGCATACGATTTTACTACCGATGTATTGATAGCAGGTGCAGGACCTGCAGGAGCCACTACCTCCATTTTTTTAGCCAAAGAAAAAATCAATCACATCATCATTGAAAAAGCTTCTTTTCCCCGTGATAAAATTTGTGGTGATGCCCTAAGTGGAAAAACAGTGGGTATGTTGAATAGAATTACACCTCTCTGGCAAAAGCATTTTTTAGCAGATAACTCTAAAGCAATTGTTAGCAGCGGCATTCAATTTATAGCACCCGATTCTACCTGCCTTGATATTCCTTTTCAGGTAAAAGATGATACGCTAAAAGGCCCTACCGGCTTTGTAAGCAAGCGAATGGATTTTGATAACAGTCTATTTAATTTAATTGATACCTCTTTTGCCCAAATTTTTACCAATACTTCTCTTGAGTCAATTGAATACACAGCCGATGGATTGATAGTGACAGTGATGCAGGAAAATGTACCAAAGACAATTTTTACCAAAATTATTGTGGGTGCAGAAGGCAGGGGCAGCATCGTGGCAAAAAAGCTGGCAAAGCACAAGGTAGAACCTGACCATTACAGCGCAGGCATCCGGGCTTATTACAGCAACGTAAGTAATATGCATCCAGGAAATTTTATTGAGCTTCATTTTTTAAAAGAAATGCAGCCCGGCTATTTCTGGATTTTTCCGTTACCCAACGGAACTGCCAATGTGGGCATGGGTATGTTGAGTAGTGCAGTTGCAGAAAAAAAAGTAAATCTGAAACAATTAATGCTGGATACAATTGAAAAACATCCGGGTATAAAAGATCGGTTTACCAATGCTACTTTACAGGGAAAAATAGAAGGTTGGGGATTGCCGCTTGGTTCAAAGAAAAGGGCCATTAGTGGCCATCGGTTTTTATTAGCAGGCGATGCAGGTTCCCTCATTGATCCTTTTACAGGCGAGGGTATTGGTAATGCGATGGTTGCAGGGTTAGTAGCATCGAGGCAAATAAAAAAAGCGCTGGATGTCAACGATTTTTCTGCTGAATTTTTAAAAGATTATGATAGGGAATTGTATAAAAAGTTATGGGCTGAATTAAAGCTCAGCCATTACCTGCAAATACTCGCCGGCAAACCCTGGCTCTTTAATTTTGTTATCGGTAAAGCCAGTCACAGCA
>JAYTTM010000963.1:0-1067 GCA_043745055.1 Chitinophagaceae bacterium
GAACTGGGCTCTTTCAGCCAGTTTCCGTTGCGGCTTGCCTGGGCCATTACCATTCACAAAAGCCAGGGACTCACTTTTGAAAAAGCCATTATTGATGCCGGTGATGCATTTGCTCCCGGGCAGGTATATGTTGCACTCAGCCGTTGCACGAGCCTGGAGGGAATGACACTGCATAGCCATATTCAAAACAGCAGCTTGCATAGCGACAGCCGGATCGGCAATTTTGCCCAATTACAAAAAACATCAGAGGAGCAATTACAATTATTACATAGTGCCAAACATATTTTTCAGAAAAACGAAATCATTACATTATTCGATTTTACCGGACTGGTTAAAGAAATAGAAACCATTGTACTTATAATAAAAAGCCAGCTAACTTCTTTCAACAAAGAAGCTTTACCATGGATACTAGGTGTTGAAAAAATGATTGTAGTAACGCAGGAGATCGCTAATAAATTTACTCCACAGTTACAGGATTTATTGCAGCAGTCAATATTACCCGAAAGTAATGAACCCTTTCAAAAAAGAGTGATTGCTGCAAGCAAACATTTTAGCTGTTCAATGCAACAAATAAAGGAGTCCATACAAAAGTGCCCTGTTATAACTGACGGTAAAATTATTGCTGGTGATTTTAATAAAGTATTGAACGAGTTGCTAAAAAATATTTGTTTCCGTTTACACCTGCTAAATGAAACCCATAAAGGTTTTGAAGTAAATGATTATTTAAAAAGCAAACGTTCCTTTAACAGGCCCATGCAATTGGTGAATATTTATTCCGGCAAATCCACCAACAGTTATGCCGATAGTCCATACCCTGAACTACACCAGCTTTTGCGTAAAAAAAGAGATGAAATATGTGATAAAAAAGGAGTCGCCATTTACATGGTTGCCAATAGTAAAAGTTTGGAAGAAATGGTTAAATTTCTTCCACAAACTTTTGATGATCTTAACCAGATAAGCGGCTTTGGGCCGGGCAAGACTATGCAGTATGGAGAAACTTTTCTTTCCATCATTAATAACTACTGTGAGGAATATAACCTGCATAGCAATATGGAAAATGTACCAAT
>JAYTTM010000964.1:0-1067 GCA_043745055.1 Chitinophagaceae bacterium
TTCTTTTTTTATAGCAGTTTGTCGAGTGTCAAAACAAAAGCCTGTCTGGCAACATTTGTCAATCTGTAATTTTCATAAAGTGTCAGCCAGGTATAATATAATGATTGATAAAAATTTAATTGACGGTGTCCTTACGCAGAAGTCAAATGAAGTCCTGTATGATTTTTCATTGACTTTAAAAGGAACAAAAACATTGAAGGATATTTTTACTGAAGCAGAAAGAATTTACCCTGAAAATGAAGAAGCACAAATAAGGCATGCAACGGCTGTAATGAAAGAAATTGGTTTTGTGGTGTCAACACAAATTAGCTGCACGTAGTCTGTCAAGTAAATTTAAAGGGCAGTTCTTTATTTGAAAAAGTGGTTTGTCTGTAGCGTCAATGTAAAGATACGCAGTCGGTGAGTCATTTATTTCATCAACGAAATTCTGATACATAACATTACCAGCTCCGTAATATTTTTTAAATTCTGGATGGTCAAGGACTTCCTTATTTTCAAATAGTTTTTGTCCATCGAATACAATGACTGTTTTTAAATATTTCATGTTATATGTTTAATGTGAAACGGAATGTCGCTTTAAAATGACGGGCAACGAACAGGGCTTGCCGCAGGGCTGGACGTTTTAACGTCCAGCCCACAACCGCTGCCCAATAAAGATATATAAGTAAAAGGTAACAGCAAAAAGCCGAGGGTTGCTTGTCCAGCCCCGTACAGAAGCCCAGTAAATATAAAATGCCTGGGCTGTACAACGTCCTGCCAGCCTTGCGGCAAACCACTTGTTAACTGCCTGTGCCAAAAAATACTATGTGCATAAAAATGATTTAATAAAAATAGGATCTTAAGTAATTGAAATGCTCCGGGAAAAGCCCGGCTTTAAACCAAGGCTGAAAAACAAATTTTAATACAACTGGCACTAAATAAATAAATTGTACAAATGTCCGGATTTGCGCCTGCGGCGGCATGGCAGTTAACGGTCGGGTATTGCTGCAGGCGTGGGATTCGATGCTGTGTCTGCTGAAAACCGAAGCCGATTGAAAAACAAATTTTGAAGATAATAACTAAAAGCT
>JAYTTM010000965.1:0-1067 GCA_043745055.1 Chitinophagaceae bacterium
TGCAGGCGAGGCCTTTGTTGTATGCAATGATTACAGAAAAGGTGATTTTAAACCCTACATTTTTAGAACAAAAAACTTTGGTGAAACATGGGAGCGCATGATTGACGAAAATAAAGTAAAAGGCTATGCCCTGTGTATGATTCAAGATCCTGTAGAACCCAATTTAATTTTTGTGGGCACAGAACAAGGCCTTTGGATAAGCTTTGATAATGGCGGTACATTTCAGCAATGGAAGCATGGTTATCCCTCAGTATCTACTTACGATTTAGCCATTCAGGAAAGAGAGGCTGATTTGTGTATTGCAACTTTCGGTAGAGCGCTTTATCTGCTGGATGATATTCGTCCGTTGCGTAAAGCCGCAGCAAGTAATTCGATAGTAGTACCGTCAAATTTTTTAACCGTTTTTGAACCTCCGGTTGCTTACCAGATAAACAAAAGAAAAGTTGCAGGCTACGATTATAGCTCATGGGGTGTTTATGAAGGCCAGAACAGAAAAATGGGTGCAGCTTATTCATTCTATGTAAATAAACAGCCGGCAATAAAAGTTGATTCTGCAAAAAATAAAAAAGCCGCTGTTGCAAAAGTCACCGATACATCAAAAGTAAAAATCGATCAGTTAGATTCAGCTTTTGTAAAAATTTATACGGATGCCAATGAACTGATTCGAACAATGAAAGTAAAAGCAGACAGTGGTTTTAACCGTTACTATTGGAGCTTTGATATGAAGGGTAACAGAAAGCCCGGTTCAGCAAAACCTAAAAAAGGCGAAGATGAACCAGCTGGTTTGCAGGTATATCCGGGAACGTACAAAATAGTTGTGAGCCTGGGCAAAGCAAGCGACTCAACAATGATTGTAGTAAAGCCCGATCCTGCAGCGGTACCAAATAAAAATGTGTATGATGCAAAGATGGCCGCCATCAAAAGACTGAATATAAGCAATGACAAACTAGTGGAAATTACAGACCGCTTAACAGAAGCCGATGAAACCATCAGCAAGGTAGAAGCCAGCCTGAAAAACATAGAAACACCCGAAGCAGATAGCCTGCGCAAAACAGGCAAGGCTATGA
>JAYTTM010000966.1:0-15115 GCA_043745055.1 Chitinophagaceae bacterium
ATCTACCACCTAAACTTGAGCCACTACATTATTAGCACACCACTATTAAGTTATTAACTATGCAAACCATCGAAACAATATTCTTGCAATCAGCCATTAAAAGGCTTCTATACTATAAAGATTTAGGCGATAAAACACTAGGCAGGCTAAATGATGCTGATTTTTATTTTCAACCCAATGAGGAGAGCAACAGCATTGCCACTATTATTCAGCATGTAAGTGGTAATATGCTAAGCCGATGGACGGATTTTTTAATAACCGACGGAGAGAAAGAATGGCGGCTAAGAGATGATGAATTTGAAATACAATATTTGTCTAAAAATGATTTGACTGCATTTTGGGAAAAGGGCTGGCAATGCTGCATGGCTACTTTGCAATCATTGACTGATGAAGATCTCTTTAAAACCATCACCATCCGGCAGGAACCATTGACAGTAATAGATGCCATCAACCGGCAATTAGCCCATTATCCCTACCATGTGGGGCAAATAATTTATATCGCTAAAATTCTGCAAAACGATCAATGGGAATCATTATCAATCCCCCGGAAAAATAAAAGGTGAATTTGCTGCTAAATTTTGGTATTGAATTTGCCTACCAAAAGTGTTTCGCTATTTTTACCCAAATTCTACTTTTACACTGCAAAAGTTCTGGAAAATATTAAAAAGATCGTTATTGGCGCTGTTGCTGCTAATTATATTGCTGTACGCTGCCGTGCATTTGGTATTTGTTCAAAACTTTTTAACAACTAAAATTACCGGCATATTAAGTGAGAAGCTAAACACAACTGTAAAAATCGATCATATAAATTTTAGTTTTTATGATAAACTCGATTTAAGAGGGTTATTGGTAAAAGACCATAATAAGGATACCCTTTTGTATGCCGGCAGTGCCAAAATCAACATCACCGATTGGTTTTTTTTCAGAGATAAAATTGTACTTAAATATGCATCATTGAGTGATGCCCAGGTAAATATGCACCGGACAGATTCTGTTTGGAACTACCAGTTTTTACTGGATTATTTTGCCAGCCCGGCAAAATCAAACAAAAAGGATAAGGTTGAGTTTGATGTTAAAGAAATTCATCTTACCAATATTCAATTTAACCAGGTTGATAAATGGGTAGGTAAAAATCAGTTAGGATTAGTAAAAAAAATGGATTTACTGGCAGATACGATGGACTTCAATAAAAAACGTATCTGGATCAACTCAATATATTTTAATGAACCTTTTTTTCAGATATCGGATTATACCGGCAACAGAGATAGACTAGGATTAACTGTTGCAAAAAAGAAAATAATTCATTTGCATAAGGATAACGAGTTACGCTGGAACCCCGACGGCTGGGTGACGAATTTAAAAAATCTCCACATACAGAATGGAACTTTCGTAAACGATAATGAAACAGACCGAACTGCTTATGCTGATCAGTTTGATGGTAGTCACTTGCGGTTTAGTAATATCAACGTTAACCTCAATAACATTCATTTTGAAAAAGACACATTGGTTACAGATGGTAATTTAACTACCAAAGAACGCAGTGGTTTTGAAGTAAAAAAACTACAGGCGCACATTAAGTTTACTCCTGAAATATTGGAATTTAACCAGCTGGAATTAGTTACCAACAAAAGCAGGCTGGGTAATTATTATGCAATGAGGTACCAGAGTTTTAATGAAGATATGGGACACTTTTTGCATAATGTAAAGTTGGAGGGCAACTTTGTGAACAGTGAAATCAATAGCGATGATCTGGCATTTTTTGCTCCGGAATTAAAAACATGGAAAAGAGTTTTAAAAATTAAGGGTTTTGCCAAGGGTACCATCGATAATATATCGGCTAAAAAAATGTTGTTGCAATCCGGCAACAGCATTGTGGATGGAGATCTTGTAATGCAGGGCCTGCCGGATATTGAGCATACTTTTATCGATTTTACAGCCAATAATATCCAAACCAATTACACGGATTTGGCTGCACTTTTACCAGCACTAAAGCAGGTAAAGCAGGTTAACCTTAATAAATTGAACACAATCCGCTTTAAAGGAAACTTTACCGGTTTTATAAACGATTTTGTTGCCTTTGGCAATATCAATACCAACCTGGGCAATATCACCGGCGATCTTAATTTAAAATTACCTGCCAATAGGCCGGCTGTATATTCAGGAAAATTATCAACCCAGGGTTTTAAGTTGGGCCAGTTTTTGAACGATACACAGTTGGGGACTATTACTTTTAACGGTAAGGTTAAAGGCAGCGGCATGTCTGCAAAAAGTATTAATGCTAATTTTGATGGCGATGTAAGGAGTGTAAGTTATGGGGGGTATAATTATCAAAATATTATCATTAAGGGAGATTTTAAAAAGAAATTATTTAAAGGACAGGCAAGTATTGATGATCCTAATTTGAAAGTTGAAAATTTAATTGGCATCATTGATTTAAATAATAAAGTACCACAGTTTAATTTTGATGCTACGCTTGCCAAAGCAAATTTTAAAAAGCTTGGATTTTCCAAAGATAGTTTTGATTTAAGCGGTCATTTTAATTTAAAATTTGAAGGCAGTAACATAGATAACTTTTTAGGCACTGCTGAAATTAACGATGCTAAACTGCTTCACAACGGGCAGCCTTTATCTTTCGATTCGTTGGTATTGCAATCACAAATTGTAAACAACCAAAAATATTTATCACTTCGCTCCAACGAAGTAAACGCATCTGTTGCCGGCCGATTTAATATACGGGAGTTGCCGGATGCATTTAAAGTTTTTCTTAGCCGCTACTACCCGGCCTATATAAAAAAGCCAGCCTACATTGTTAGTGACCAGGATTTTAAATTTGAAATACAAACCGGCAATATTGATCAATACATTCAGTTGCTGGATAAAAAATTACAAGGATTTAATAATAGCAATATTAGCGGTAACCTGCGGTTGAAAAACTATCAGCTAAGCGTAAAAGCCAATATACCCGACTTTAGTTATGATGGTAAAGTCTTTAATAATATCCGCCTGGAAAGTATTGGTGGTTCAGATTCGCTAAGTACCAAAATTGCTGTAGATGATGTGGCATTAAGCGATAGTTTTCATTTACCTGCCACCAATTTATCCTTCGTTTCTTTCAACGATACATCTATAGTTAGTTTGCAAACTACTGCCAGCAAAACAATCAGCCAAGCTTCTCTAAATGCAAGGCTGATTACCTTAAGTGATGGTATCAATGTTCATTTTTTCCCATCTTCCTTTATTCTCAATGATAAAAAATGGACGCTGGAAAAAGATGGAGAAATAGCCTTTAGTAAATCGCAGCTTAGTGCCAGTGAGGTAAAATTTATACAAGGCCAGCAGCAAATTACCATTTTTACAGAACCTTCCGCAACAGGCGATGCGCATGATGTAGTGATGGAATTGAGCAAAGTAAGTGTAGATGATTTTAGCGCTCTGCTGATAAAAGAACCCCGGTTAGAGGGGCTGTTATCTGGCAATATCAGAATCAGCAATCCCTTTGGAAAAACGTTTATTGAAAACGATTTATTTATAGAAGAGTTTAAATTGAACAATGACTCTATTGGCCTGGTAAAAATTGATGGTTCTTACGATCTGGCAAACGGTGTGTTAACGTTAAAAGCAAAAGCTGATAATAAAGATAACCAGCTTGATATTGATGGGGTGTTTAACTTAAAAGACAGCACTTCCAATCAAACACATGTTGCATTGAAATCTGAGAAATTTAATCTTTCCATTTTGAACAATTACCTGGGAGGTATTTTTTCTGACATACAGGGTTCAGCCAATACAACGGATCTTACTTTATCTGGAAACTCCAAACATTTTTTGCTTACCGGTACAGCCAATATAAATGAAGGTTCATTAAAAGTAAATTTTACACAATGCAAATACAAGTTTAAAAACGAAAGCATTGTTTTTAATCCTGATGAAATTGATTTTGGTAAAATTGAATTAAAAGATACGTTGAATAACACTGCCCAGCTTAGTGGTAAAATGTATCATCGCTTTTTTAATGATATTGAATTTGACAACATATTGATGGAGACTGACCGGATGCTGGTGCTTAATACTACAAAAAAAGACAACAGCCGGTTTTATGGAAAGGTAATTGGCAAAGCCACCTTATTACTTACCGGAAAGGCAGAGAATATTCAGATGGACATTAAGGGCGAACCTAGCAGAATAGACAACAGCCATATTTATATTTTAAGTGGCAATAGCATTGAAAACGGCACCATCGATTACATAGATTTTATTCAATTTGGTGAAAAAATGGATGAAGGCTTTAAATCAAAGCTATCTACTAATATATTGGTGAATATGGAATTGAGGGCTAACCCATCCTGTAAAATTGACGTTATTCTGGATGAAGTAACGGGGGATATTATTAAGGGTGAAGGTGAAGGTTTGTTGAAAATAAGAGTTGGTAATAAAGAGGATTTAACTATCAACGGGCGTTACGAAATTACCAAAGGCGAATACACTTTTAACTTTCAAACATTTTTGAAAAAATATTTTACCGTAAGCAGTGGAAGCCTGGTTTGGGATGGTGATCCTTTTCAGGCCAAGATAGATATCCGTGCCGAATACCTTGCCACCGGAGTAGATTTCAGTAACCTTTCCAATACCACCAGCACATTTAAGCAAAAAGGAGATTTACGGGTAGTATCTCATCTTACTGAAACCTTGTTAAAACCTGTAATCGATTTTGAGCTTCAATTGCCGGCTGGCAGCCCCATTACAGATTTTCTCATCTTAAAAAAACTTCAACAATTTAAAGAAGATAAAAATGATTTGAATAAACAGGTAACCTCTCTGCTGCTGTTCAATTCTTTTATTAATACCAACCAGGGGTTTATAGCTTCGGGCAGTGGTTATAATGTAATTTCCAATACCATTGGCGGGGTAGTATCGGGGGTTATTTCCGGATTTTTTAATAAACTATTGAGTAAGTATATCAAAAATTTAACCGTTAATATAGACATTAATTCAAGCGTAGGATCCGGCACCCAGCTGCAAACGAACGTTGAAAAACTACAGGCAGCTGCAAAAAGCAACTTTGTTTATACACTGTTAAATGGTAACCTGATAATAACAGCTGGTATTAACCTGGATTATAACAACCCGTACACAACGGCCAACCGTAACAGTAATTTATTGGTAACGCCCGATATTATGGCTGAATTTATTTTAACCAAAGATGGCACGGTAAGAGTAGTTGGGTTTAACCGTACTAATTACGACCTGGTAGGTCAACGAAACCGAACAGGTGTAAGCCTTTCCTTTAGAAGAGATGCCGATAAATTATCCCAAATATTTGCAATTCGGCCAAAAAAGAACAAGGCTTTGTTAAATGAAAATGGTAAGTAAAATTATGATGTAGACTACTGTTTAGCGTGAATGGTGAATTGTGAATATTTGACCATTGACCATTGACTGTTAATTATTTTTAACCTAACACCACCTCTTAACTGGATAGATACAAAAAGGCACTTTTATTATGCAAGTAAAGAATTTATTAATTGCAGGTAAGGTGTGTATGCGTTGAGCATATAAGAAAATAAAAACGACTTAACGCCTTACCGGCAAACCCCTCTTAATCTTTACTCATAATAGTATGCCCCATTTTATCACGCTTGGTAATTAGGTATTTTTCGTTGTGTTGATTGGATTTAATTTCAATGGCTATATTTTCTACAATTTCTAATCCATAACCTAGTAAGCCGGCTCTTTTTCGGGGATTGTTGCTGAGCAGTTTCATTTTGCTGATACCCAAGTGACGTAATATTTGAGCGCCCACGCCATAATCCCTTTCATCCATTCCAAAACCCAGTTCCAAATTAGCTTCAACAGTATCCATGCCCTGCTCCTGCAGTTTGTAAGCTTTTAATTTATTTAATAAGCCAATACCACGGCCTTCCTGGTTCATGTATAAAACCACTCCTTTGCCTTCGGCTTCTATTATTTTTAAAGCCTTGTGCAACTGATCGCCACAATCACAACGGAGTGAGCCTAAAATATCCCCCGTCATACAACTGCTGTGTACCCGTACCATTACCGGCTCTTCCTTTTTCCATTCTCCTTTTTTAATGGCCAAATGAATGTCGCCGGTATTTAATTGCTTAAAAGCAACCAATTCAAAATCGCCATATTTGGTAGGCATATGCACTCGTTCTTCTTCGCTGATTAGGGTTTCTTTATTTAGCCGGTATTCTATTAAATCTTTAATGGAAATCAATTTAAGATCAAACCTTTCAGCTATTTCCTTTAACTGTGGCAGCCTTGCCATGCTGCCATCTTCATTCATTATTTCTACCAATACACCCGCTTCGGAAAAGCCTGCAATTCTTGCCAGGTCAACAGTTGCTTCCGTGTGGCCTATCCTTCTCAACACGCCACCTTTTTTTGCCCTCAATGGAAAAATATGACCAGGACGGCCAAAATCTTCTGGTATACTAGCCGGATTTACCAAAGCCTGAACCGTTTTAGCTCGGTCGCTGGCGGATATACCCGTTGTACAACCCTGCCCCAGTAAATCAATACTTACCGTAAATGGCGTGGCATGCAGGGAAGTATTATCACTTACCATAGGCTGCAATTTGAATTTTTCACAAAGTGCTTCAGATAAAGGGGCACATATCAGGCCACGGCCGTAAGTGCTCATAAAGTTGATAATCTCCGGTGTTACATTTTCTGCAGCTGTTATAAAGTCTCCTTCATTTTCCCTGTCTTCATCATCTACTACTATAACAAGCTTCCCCTTCTTAATATCCTCAATTGCACTTTCAATACTATCTAGCATGTCGAAATTTTTTGCAAAGTTAACAAGGTTTACGCTCCTTTGTCTTCTAAATACAAAAACAAAAATTTTTAATAGTGTTAAGTTAACCGCATTTTAAGAGGCTAATTACAAATGTGATGGATCCTGAGTTTAAGTGTTTGTAAAGTTTATAATACAAGGTGGACCACCTTAATGTGCGCCACTTCATTATTAAATTTGTATTAGCTTATTAACATTTTATTTTTAATGACTTGGCAATTGAAATAAAATGGCTTCTTTTGCAAAATAAATATTTGACTACGTTTTTAGTTTAAGTACAAAAGCAACATTATGAGCTAAGATGTTGTCTTGTTTGATAAAATGAAAAAAAATTAATTTCTTCTTACTATTTAGTCCTGTAACCAGTTTTAATTGTAAAATCATCCTAACTTAAATTCAGGCAGATTGTTAGTAATTTCTTAATCAATTCCAGCTATATTTTAACCAATATCGTTTCACCTTTGCGAAAATTTTCAAACTAAGATTTATGAGAAAAAAAATTAACCTCCTTTCCTTGCTGTTAGCATTAATTTGCTTTTCCGCTACAGCGCAGGAAACTACATCAGAAATTCAGGGAATTATAACTGACGCTAAGAATGCTCCTTTAGCCGGAGCAACTGTAACTGCTGTTCATTTACCAACCGGAACCAGGTATGTAACCACCAGTCGTAAAGATGGGCGTTATAATTTACCCAACTTAAAGGTTGGCGGTCCTTATACTGTTACAAGCACATACGTGGGTTTTAAAGAACAAAAGCAGGATGAAATATTTTTAAATTTAGGTACAGCATCTAAAGTAGATTACGCTTTAAATGCCAACACCTCCAACTTAAGCGAAGTGGTAGTAACAGGCTATCGCAGTGATAAAGTATTCAGCCGCAGCCGCACCGGCTCTGCAGAAATTATTACCCGTCAGCAAATTGACAGGTTGCCAACTACCAACCGCAGTATTGCTGATTTTACCAGGCTTACACCTACCGCCAATGGTAGCAGTTTTGCCGGCAGAAGCAGTTCTTACAATAACCTTACTGTTAACGGTGCAAGTTTTAATAACACCTTCGGTTTGTCAGGTTCCTTAGGCGGACAAGCAAACTCACAACCTTTTAGTATTGATGCATTGGAGCAAATACAGGTAAACATAGCACCTTATGATGTTACATTGGGAGGCTTTACCGGAGCCGGTATTAACTCGGTTACCAAAAGTGGTACAAATGAGTTTAAGGGTTCTGTTTATACCTACAGTAAATCACCCGATTTAACTGGGTTAAAAGTTGGTAAAACAACTATTGCCAAACAGCAGTTCGATTTTAGTAACAGGGGTGCTACCATTGGTGGCCCCATCATCAAAAACAAATTATTTTTCTTTTTAAGTGGAGAGCAGGAAAGAATCAGTACACCAGCTACTTCCAGATTGGCAAGCCGCAATGGAGCACCAGCAGGTAACGTAGTATCTGGCGCCAGTGCAACTACATTGGATTCTTTAAAAGCCTTTTTGATCAGTAAATTCAACTACGATCCTGGAGCTTATGAAAATTATACTTTCGATACCAAGAGCGATAAAGTAACTGTGAGGTTAGATTTTAATATCAACAGCAAAAACACCTTAAATATCAATTATTATTACCTTAAATCTTCCAGAAACGTAGCACCAAGCAATAGCGGCGCACCTACAAACGGTCGTTCTGCAAGCATTACAGGTATGCCGTTCTTCTCGTCCTCTTACGTAATCAATAATAATTTCAACATTATAATTGCGGAGCTTAATACAAAATTCAGCAATAAATTATCTAACAAACTACAGGTTGGTTACAATAGCCTAAGGGATTTTAGAAGTAGCCCTGGTGGTATTTTCCCAATGGTAGATATTCAAAATGGCGCAGGCGCAGCATTAACCTCATTTGGTTACGAGCCCTTTACAGCTAACAATTTATTGAATACAGATACCTGGCAGTTTAATGATATTGTAACCCTTTATCAAGGCAAGCATACATTTAATTTTGGAACACAAAACACCTACAACAAATTTAAAAATGGATTTGCACCCAACTATTTTGGCAACTATCGGTTTGCCAACGTAAATGATTTTTATGCCAATGTTAATAACGGTACACCTAATGCTATCCGCTATGCTTTTCAATATAGTGCACGCAAAGGAGGCGAATTTCCTTTTGCAACTTTAAAGAATTTACAATTAGGCTTTTTTGCTCAGGACAAATGGAACATCAATAAAGGCTTTACTTTAACGATGGGTTTAAGGGCTGATATTCCCATTTTTGAACAAAACTTCCCTACCAATGCAAATGCGGATGCCCTTACCTTCAGGAATGGGGTGAAAATTCAAACCGGACGTGCCCCTTCAACTCAAATACTTTGGAGCCCAAGGGTTGGTTTTAACTGGGATGTAAAAGGAGATAAAACAATTCAAATAAGAGGTGGTGCAGGTATTTTTGCAGGTGCCCCTCCATTTGTTTGGCTAAGTAACCAGGCAAGTAACAATGGAGTTGATTTTGGTTCCTATGCCATTACGCCTAATGTTGCTGGTGTTTCACCTACCGACCCACGTTTTGTTTTTAATGCTGATGTTAATTCAAACAAGCCAGTAAATGCTGCTGCAAATACCAGTTATAATTTGGCTGTTACAGATAATAAATTCAAATTCCCTCAGTTGTTCAGGGCTAATCTAGCTGTTGATTACAAATTACCATTTGATATTACTGGTACCCTGGAAGGTATTTACAATAAGGATATAAACGGAGTATATCATCAAAATATTAACCTGCCAACTACAGGCACTCCATTGCTTGGTTTTGATAATAGAATCCGCTATACTTCACCACAGATTTATAGTAATACACCAGCAAATCAAACTCCTGCAAATCCAAATATTACGGATGCTATCCTGATGAGAAATACTTCTAAAGGATATACATACAACGTTACCCTACAATTGCAACGTAATGTAAAGAATTTGTACACGATGATAGCTTATAGTCATGGTGACAGCCGTTCAGTAAATGATGGTGGGTCTATTGCACAATCAATCTGGAGAGATCGTTCAGTATCAGGCGATCCCAATGAAGATGTTACCTCTTACTCTAACTTTTATCAGCCTAACCGTGTAGTTGCTGCTGCTGCTTATCGTTTTGAATACGCAAAACATTTTGCAACTTCTTTCGGTTTTACATTTGAATCTGCCAATGGCGGAACTGGAACTTATTTGTACGGAACAACGCCCAACACTTTTGCCGGAACAGGGCAAAGAGCCGGTGCAGACCTTAACAATGATGGACTTGGAAACGATTTGATTTATGTACCAGTTGCAAAAGAAGAAATAATTTTAGAAAGACAAGGTGGTACAACTGCAACAGCCGATCCAAGAACTCCGGATCAACAGTGGGATCAGTTAAACGCTTACATAGAACAGGATGATTACCTGAAATCCAGACGAGGTAAATATGCTGAAAGAAACGGTTTGCTATTACCTTTTTACACCAGGATGGATTTTAACTTTACACAGGATTTTTTCGTAAACGTAAAAGGTAAGCGCAACACACTTCGCTTTACAATGGATATTTTTAATTTTACCAACCTGCTTAATCGTAACTGGGGTACTTTTAAAACAACCAACCGTACAACTTTACTTAACTTCTTAAGGATGGAAACTACAGGCGCCAATGCAGGCAAGCCTGTATTTAATTTCCCTTATTTAGATGCTGCCAACAAAGTGCCATTAAGCAGCTCTTTCCAAAACAGCACCGCACAGGGTTCAAGATTTCAGGCTCAAATTGGTATAAGGTATATATTCAACTAATACTTTTTCATTTAATTGAAAAAAGCTACTCCTAAACGGGTAGCTTTTTTTATGGGATACTATTGCTATTTACAAGCTTTTATTTTTTAATTGCAAAGGCAAAATACATTATCACCAATTAATGCCAACAAATGCAAATTAAATTTTTATGTACTAATATGAATAGAAATTTATGGAAATAAAAAAACAGGAAATTTATTTACTTCGCAATATCCAAAGTATTTAAAAGATTATTTTTCAAAGCTTTTTCATTTTCTGTTTTTAGCGCTTTTTGGATACCTTTTTCAGCTGGTTATTATCTCCAAATTTTGCACTCATACGGCACTAAAATATTTTTGCTATATTGGTTTTATAAAAATAAAACAAATAAAAATAGCAAGCATCTGTCGCAACTACAACCTGCTCTTTTTAATTGAACTTACAGTGCCCTAAAATGAATATAATTTGGTCTAATAGCAATTCTGTAATTATTATTAGTTTAAATAAAACAAAGGCAACCTTTTTAGGCTTCAGTTCGTTAAAAGATATTGTGAGTTGAATTAGCTGAGTGCATTTTTTACCTATCTTGTTTAAGTTAACCCAATTACATTTTTTAAACAAAAATTCATTATATCAATGAAGCGATATTTTAAAACCAGTATAGTGATTGTGATGTTGCTTACTTTACTAAGTTCATTTTCCGCACTTATGTATAGTTCACAGCCACCCACTGGTAAAACTGGCGCAACAGGTGTTTATTGTACGCAATGTCACAGAAGCAACCCGTTAAACACCGGGGGCGGAAATGTATCTGTTATCGGCTTGCCTCAAACTTACACGGCAGGGGCATCTTACAATTTTGGCATTAACATTACCCATGGAGTAGCAGACAGAAAAAGATGGGGTTTCGAAATTACTGCCATCAACAGCAATGGCCAGGTTGTAGGCACTTTTTCATCTATCAATCCCAATGCAGCATTGATTGGTACAAGTAAAGAACTGGGACATTTAAATGCAATAATCACTCCATTGCAACAATCCTTTACATATGATAACCTTATCTGGACTGCTCCCAGTAACCCTGGCGTACCAGATGAAACAGTAACTTTTTATTTTTCGTCCATGGCAGCAAATGGCACAGGATCTTCATCCGGTGATTTTGTATATGCCGCTACTAAAGTAATTTCACTTGCTATAATTTACACCTTTACGGGTAATGGTAATTGGAATGATTCTGCCAACTGGAGCAACAATGCAATTCCTCCTGCAATATTAGATGCAGCTTCAACTATTGTAATTGATCCGCCTGCAGATGGTGAGTGCGTTTTAAATGTTGTACAGCATGTAGGTTCCAAGGTAAATTTTAAAGTAAATGATGGAAAAAAACTGCGAATTTTAGGTGATTTAATTATTAATAATCCCTAGGATTTTATTTGATTGGGTATTGATGTTTGATAATGAATTAAATCCTTTTACGGATAAAGATTCATCTTGATCGACTATTCACCAATCATAATTTTCAAGGTTCAGCAATCACCGTTTTACCCCAGCCCCATTTTAAAAAATCGGGGAAAGCTCTTGCCCAGGTAGGCACATTGTGTTTGCCATCTTTTAATTCCATGTATTCAATATCGTTGTTGGTATAGCCCTTCAGTTTTAACTCAGCAATCAGGCTGATGGTGTCGTCAATTGCATCAATAATACCATTGTTATTGCGGTCGGCAGTTTCATCTTGTGTACCCACTTCAAAAAAGAATTTTAACCATGAATAATAGCCTCCTTCCCTTATCAGCCGGTGCATAATACGGTTGGTATCTTCGTTAAAGCCAGGGTCTTCCTGGGCCTTGTCCCGCCACCAGAACGATCCGCTGAAAACACCTGTTTTGGAGAATTCCAATGGGTTGCTCCATACAATATCCAACGCACTTAAGCCACCAAGCGAAAAGCCGGCATAAGACTTCTCTTTAAACGTATTGCTTGAATAAGTTTTTCTAATAAATGGCAGCAGTTCTTCCATAACAAACCGGGTATACAATGCCGCTTTGTTGCCACGTCCTGCGTAATCTAACACATTTGCTGTTGCGTATTCATTCCTTCTGTCACCGGAGCAATAGATACCTACAACAAATATTGGTGAAATCTCATTGTGCAGGTACAGTGTATCTATTATGTTTTGGAAGCCCATTGTAACCAAATCCTGTCCATCGTTTACCAGCAGCAGGCTCATTTCGGATAACGGGTTAATATCTATTGGCATATAACAATCAATCTTTACCACCCGGTTTAAAAAAACCGATTTAACGAGATGATCTTCTATCGTGATATGGTGAAAAATATGTTTTTGCATAGGTTTCAAAAATAAGAAAAACATTTTAGGGAACTGCAATCAAACTGTAAATGCAGGTTTGCTGTTAGTCTTCGTATTTATTTAGGCATTTAAATTCACCTGTTTTTTCGATAGAGGAACCACCCAAATATGGCAGCTTATCGGCTTGCCATTAGTTAATATATTTGGAAAATACCCCTATTGAAAATATATTTGATAACAACAATTTATACAGCTCTTAATCAACCTCACATTTATGAAAAAAATTGGAATATTACACGGAAAAGAAAGAAGTTTCCCCGAAGCTTTTGTATCCAGGATTAACAATAAAAATGTAGAAGGCATTCACGCCGAACCAGTTTATATTGAAAAGGTAATGCAGGGAGAAAGTTCGGGTTATGCTGTTATTATTGATCGTATTTCGCAGGATATTCCTTTTTACAGAGCCTATTTAAAAAACGCAGCGCTATGCGGTACTGCCGTTATTAATAATCCTTTTTGGTGGAGCGCCGATGAAAAGTTTTTTAATAATTGTTTGTCTACCAAAATAAATGTGCCCGTACCTAAAACGGTTATTTTACCCTCTAATAGTTTACCGGTGGATACCACCGGTGAATCGTTCAGTAATCTGTCTTATCCATTAGATTGGGCTGGAATTTTTAATTACATTGGTTTTCCTGCATACATGAAACCTTTTGCCGGTGGTGGCTGGAAGAATGTTTACAGAGTAACAAGCATTGATGATTTTTTTGAAAAGCATGGGGAAACCGGCGAGTTGGTAATGTTGCTGCAGGAAGAAATTGTTTTTGAAGAATATTATCGCTGCTATTGTATTGGTGGCAAACACGTTCGCATTATGAGTTACGAACCCCGTAACCCACACCATCTGCGTTATGTGGCAGACTTTAAGCCTTCTGAAGAGAAGTTGCAAATGATGACAGAATTGGTGCTACGCATCAATCATTATCTTGGTTACGATTTCAATACTGTTGAACTGGCTTTAAAAGATGGCGTACCTTATGCCATTGATTTTTGCAACCCGGCACCCGATGCTGAACGCAGCAGTGTGGGCGAAGAAAATTTTGAATGGGTAGTAGAAACTTCTGCTAACTATGCCATTGAAAAGGCATTGGCACAAGTAGATGGTCAGGATAATTTAACATGGGGTGAATACATAAAAAGAAGCGCCAATAAACAAATGCTTTATTAATTTTTCGCTCCTTTATGCATTTGGGCAGGTAAAATGCTACTCTTTTAAAAAGTATTTTTTGTCTAGTTGATTTTAAATAAGTACTTCCAAAAGCAAAAAAAATTGGAGAAATATCTAACCATACAAAAAGAAGATTTAAGCGAAATAAAAGTAGCAGAGCCTGAAAGCCCTTATGGATTTACCTATGCCGATTACTTAACCTGGAATTTTAAAGAAAGGATTGAGTTGATAAGGGGTAAAATCTTTAAGATGAGCCCTGCGCCTACAATTACCCATCAACGTGTATCAGGTAATATTGGGTTACAATTTGCGACTTATCTTAAAGGTAAACCCTGCGAATGTTTTTTTGCACCCATTGATGTAAGATTAAAAGGTAAACCATTTAGAAAGAAAAAAAGAAAAGATGACGAAATAACCACCGTTGTGCAGCCAGATATTATTGTGGTATGCGACCCTGAAAAATTAAAGGACGGCCGCAGCGTAGATGGAGCACCAGAACTGGTGGTGGAAATACTAAGTCCGGGAAATACCAAAACTGAAACCAAATACAAATTTGATTTGTACGAAGAAAATGGCGTGTTGGAATATTGGGTTGTTTATCCGGAGTATCAGCAAATTTATGTGTACTTATTAAACGAACAGGATGCATATGGAAAGCCGGTTATTTATGAAGCCAATGAAAATATTTCGTCAGTAGTATTAAAGGGTTTAAGCATTCCGATGAGCGAACTTTTTAAATTGTAATGTATCTGGATGTTTACTGATAAAGCATTGTAAACCGTTTAAACAGAATAATAATATTTCCGTGTAATAAATTTTCAATTTTAAAATTATCCATTTAATTCATGGCAAACATTTCATATAAAAACTTCACCATCGGCGTAGAAGAAGAGTACATGGTAATTGATCCTGTAACAAGGGAGTTGAAAAGCCATGAGCAAAAAATAGTGCAGGAAGGCCAAAAAATTA
>JAYTTM010000967.1:0-1064 GCA_043745055.1 Chitinophagaceae bacterium
ATAAAAAATTTCTATCCGCAGGGGGGTACGAATAAAGCAATGTAGAAAGATGAAAATTCTTTAAAAAAATTCAAAATTTAACAATTGAAGGAGCTTTTGCTGCAATGTGGGTTAATTACACTTCAATAACATTTACAACTAACAGAACAGCCGTTTCGATTGAAGCGGCTGTTTTGTTTTAATAGAGTTGATATGGAGCATTGCTATAAATACCTTTCAGCCAATATCTTCTTATGATGATTAAAGTGCCCCAGCAAAATAAAGCCAATGCTTGCCACAGTTGCCGGGTTATTGTTGGCTGTACCAACTCTAGCTAAAGCCTTTTCGCTAAAGCCTTTTCGCTAAAGCTTTTAAAAAGCACTTCTGTTGCTTTTCGTACAATTAAAAATTCCTGTACAATGCTTTCCCAGGTTCTGCTGTTTGCATCGGAGTTGTCAGCATAATCGTTTTCGTCAAATCCTGGCAGGTTCGTTTTTTCTTCTCTTGCAAAACACAAAGCCCTGTAGCAAAAAATTCTTTCTGTATCACTCATGTGTAATAGCATTTCTTTAATTGTCCACTTGCCTTCGGCATAAGCAAACATAGATTTCTCTTCACTTATTGATTGTAAAAATTGCCCAAGGTCAGCACTTTGGTTTTGTAATGCTGTAAAGAAATCAGTTTCTGTTACCTGGTCGATATATTTTTGAAAATAGCCGGGGTAATTGGTAGGTGATGGTTTTGGCATGGCGGTTTAATTGATAATTTTTTAATTGATAGTTGATAGTTGGATAATTGATAATTTGGTTGCAACCTTTTTTATTAGATAAAGATAGAAAATAAATTATCACTCATGCTGTTGGGTATTGCATTTTGTATGGGTGGTTAAAAAATAAATTAATCTACAAATTTTGTATAGCAAACTGTAAATAAAAACAATGGGGCATAAAAAAGCCGGATAGAATATCCGGCTCTGATTGCTTTATAATTTAACCTTTGTTATTGTTTTTTAATTTAGGTTTAGGTAGTATTTCCAGCTTGATGGGTTTGCGTTCGCCCTTTAATGTGCTGGCTAGTTTTACTGC
>JAYTTM010000968.1:0-3989 GCA_043745055.1 Chitinophagaceae bacterium
GTGGAAGCTTCTTTAGTTTTAGCATTGAAATCGCCTGTACTTTTAACCACATCACCCACATCAGAAAGGCCGGTAACAGTAGTACCTAGTTTTTGAAAACCTTCGCCTAATTTTTTAAGATTAGTTGGTGTAATGTCAGCTTCCTGCATCATTTTATCCAATGATTTTAAAGCCGGATTTGTTGCAGGAGCAGCAACAGCCGCCACCACATCTTCTTCGTGTGATTTTGGTTTTACCCATTCAATAATAGCGTAAACAAGAAATATCGCTGTCTCTGTCCACATACCAATTGTAAGCATTGTATTTGCATAAGATTGGTGAGTGATTTTAGCCCATGCGGCAAATATGATAACAGCTGCACCAGCACTTACTAAAACATCAATTAGGGTTAAAAATGTTCTTTTTTTAGCGGCCATGATTTTTAAAATTTAATTTTTAGTGGGGGTTATTTAAAAGATTTTTATGAGATACCAATAACCTTACTCTATATGTACCACATAAAGATTAAGGTTATTAGCAGTTAATATTTTATTGAAGGAAAATTAAGAATTCAACTTATTTACCACGTTGTTTCATTGCCGGAGGTAAATCAATTACACAACGAAACCCAATATAAGATTTTGATGTATCCTGATATTCGTAATTGCGGGTGCTTGTTTGTAAAAAGTACCCAACATCTTTCCAGCTTCCACCACGTGTTACTTTTCTTTTCATACGGGGAGGATCAGTGCTTTGCGCATTCCACCTTATATCTGGGTTCATATCATGCTGAAAATTATAACCACCTTCATAATATAAAGAAGATGTCCACTCTGCAACATTACCCGCCATGTTATACAATCCAAAATCATTTGGCCAGTATGCATCAGCTCTCACTGTGTAAAATCCACCATCTTCCGGATAGTTACCACGGCCGGGTTTAAAGTTTGCCAATAAGCACCCTTTTTTATTTCTCAAATAAGGACCACCCCAGGGATAAGGAGATTGTGAACGACCACCTCTTGCGGCATATTCCCATTGTGCTTCTGTAGGAAGGCGGAAATCCGATTCAGTTGCCCTTTTCTTTGATTCAAGGAATGAATTTAAATAGTGTGTTCTCCATTCGCAGAAAGCAGTTGCTTGTTTCCAGGTAACACCTACAACCGGGTAATTACCAAAGGCAGGGTGGCTGTAATATTTTTTTGCCATAGGCTCATTGTAGGAGTAAGAAAAATCTCTTACCCAGCATAATGTGTCCGGATAACATTTAACAGGGGTTTTTACAATAAACTTAGAACGTTGCACACCAATATTTTCTCTCTTGGCAGCTTCTTTATAATCAAATATCTCAGATTGGAACAACAATTTATCGGGATCTATCTCTTTCTTATTGAATATTCTATTATCCGGAGTAAAAAGCAGTTTGTCGATTTTTTCGAGTGTAGCTTTATCTCCCCATTTGATGGTTGAAGCTTTTTTCCAATCAATTTGCTCAATTCCATCTTTACTTTGCTTTACAAATCCCATTTCTTTTGCAGCAATTGAATCTCTTACCCAGTTTGTAAATTGACGGTACTCATTGTTGGTAATTTCAGTTGCATCCATCCAAAATCCACTAATGGAAACCTGTTTGTTTTTAGCAGTGTATGCATAGTTAATATCTTCATCGCTTGGCCCCATGTGAAAAGTTCCGGAAGGAATAAACACCATGCCTGGCGGTTTTGGCAATGCCCATTTTACACCGGGTGACACGCCATGCAGTTGCCCATCGTTAGGGAGAACACTGCCTTTGTTGCTTTTACCGCAACTAAATAGGATAGGGATAGCTGCAAAAGCTATTAATACACTTGTTGTGTTTTTCATTGTTTTTAACTTTGGGGGTATGGGCAAATGTAATGATTATTTTGATTTAAGCACATCTGGTGCAATTGATTGTAAAAATTTTTCATAAAAATAACATAACATGAAAATATAAACGCTACCAAATACAAAATATTGTATCGCTGAAATGCAAAAAATTTATTAATGGATCATTTTTAAGAAATCATTTATTGTACTTACTGGGTAATTACACACATATTTCTTGCAAACATGTATAACTGTTGAATCCCCTGATTGTTTTCCGCTCAACATAGGTAAATTTATTTGATCATTTGTGGAAGCCATAATTATTTTGTTGGGGATAAAATAACTGGCAGTTATTTCTGCTGCCATTGACAATGATGCAGTTCCGGTTATTGCAATTTCATGAACACCTTGCTGCTGCTGCAAGAGCAAAGAAGCCCAAATGCCAAATGAACCAGGGTATTTTATTGCGGCTGGTGCAATTGCTTTAAGCATTTTATTGGCTCTTTCACCCCATTCAAGGTTATCAAAAATAACAGACAGTTTTAATAGATTGGCGGCCATTACGGCATTGCCAGATGGAATAGCCCCGTCATATACCTCTTTTTTTCGAACAATTACATCTTGTTGTGTGGTAGGAGTAAAATAAAAGAATACCTTTTCATCATCACTAAAATTATCACAAACAAAACTGCACAGCAACTTTGCCCTTTCTAAATATATTATATTAAAAGTGGCTTCATATAGTTGTATGCATGCGTCTATAAAAAAAGAGTAGTCATCTAAAAATGCAGTAAATTTTGCCTGACCGTTTTTTACGGTATGAAACATTTCCCCTGTAAATGCATCTACCATTAAGCTATTGATGATGCTGTTGTAATTGTCAATTGCATGCTTCAAATAACGTTTATCTTCCAATACGATGGCCGCTTTGGCAAGCGCTTTCAGCATGAGTGCATTCCAGCCTAAAATAATTTTATCATCTAGACCCGGCTTTATTCTATCCATCCTGGCATGCGATAATTTGTGCAGGCAACTGTTCATTTGTTTTTCAAAATCGTCTCGGTCAAGCTCTTTTTCGCTGGTAAATAGCCCGATGGATTTTAAAATCCGTAAAATATTCTTATGCTCCCAGTTACCTTGCTGCAACACGTTGAAAAAATCACAGAATAAATTAGCATCTTCTCCCAGCAATTTTTCAATCTCCGCTTTTTCCCACACATAATATTTTCCCTCCACGCCTTCGCTATCTGCATCAAGTGCAGCATAAAACCCCCCGTCGGTATCTCTTAACTCATGCATAACAAAATCAATGGTTTTATTAATGGCTTTCTTATAACTTTCATCTTTTGTTAGCTGAAATGCATCACAAAGTACAAGCAGCAATAAGGCATTGTCATACAGCATTTTTTCAAAATGTGGAGCCAGCCATTCTTCGTCGGTACTATATCTTGCCAAACCGCCGGCAACATGGTCATAAATGCCGCCCTGCAACATTTTGTCTATAGAAAGTAAGGCTTGTTTTAATGCTGGCTGATTTTGCGTAAAATGATGGTATTGCAACAGGTATTGAATGGTAAAAGTTTGTGGAAATTTAGGAGCTTTACCAAAGCCGCCCCAAACGGTATCAGCAGTTTTAATAATGCTGGCAAACATCGCTTCTGCATCTTCTATACTAAAATAATTTTCTTGCTTCATGCCATCCAGTTTTAACTGATCGTAAGTAAAACTGCCCGATTTATATATATGATCTGTCAAATTTTCTGCCTGTGCTATTATTTCGAGCTTTCTTTCTTTCCATGCGGTTGCCACTCCTTGAAGTACATCCGTAAAGCTAGATCGATTGAAAGCTTTTACAGGAGGAAAGTAGGTACCGCCAAAAAACGGTTTGGCATTGGGCGTAAGAAAAACATTGAGTGGCCAGCCGCCGCTACCAGAGATAGCTTGAACAGCATCCATATAAATATGGTCAAGATCCGGTCTTTCTTCTCTGTCTATTTTAATGTTTATAAAATGTTCGTTCATTACAGCAGCTGTTGCAATGTCTTCAAAACTCTCCCTTTCCATAACATGGCACCAATGACAGGCTGAATAGCCAATGCTTACCAGTATAACTTTATCTTCCTCAACTGCTTTTTTTAATGCCTCCTCACCCCATGGATACC
>JAYTTM010000969.1:0-1064 GCA_043745055.1 Chitinophagaceae bacterium
CAGCACACTTGAAGACCAGGTAAGTGCCGATAATGCAGTAAGGCTCATAGATGCCTTTATCGATAAACTTGATTTACAAAAATTAGGTTTTACAGGCACGGTTCATAAGAGTGAAGGCCCTCCGCCGTATGCGCCGCAGGTACTTTTAAAATTGTATCTCTACGGTTATCTCAATAAAATCCGCAGCAGCCGCAAATTAGAAAAAGAGTGCAGCCGCAACATCGAACTGCAATGGTTGTTGCAAAACCTTCAACCCAACTACCATACTATTGCCGACTTTCGCAAACAGCATGGAGCAGGCTTGCAAAATATGTTTAAGCTTTATGTACAATTTTTAAGCGATGCAGGCCTGCTGGGCAAAACCACCATCGGTATTGACGGCAGTAAGTTTAAAGCAGTGAACAGCAAAAAAAATAATTACAATCAAAAAAAGATAGATAAGCACCAACAGTTTATAGCAGATAAAACAATAAAATATTTACAGGAACTGGATGAACTGGATAAACAGGAAAATACCAATGATGAACTGATTGTAAAGAAAGAAAAAATAAAACAGGGCTTAGAAAAATTAAAAGAACGAACCATCAAGTATGATACACTTCAACAACAATTAAACAATACCGATGACAGGCAGATCAGCAGCACTGACGCAGACAGCCGCAGCATACTCATTACAAAAAGCATTGTGGAAGTAGCATACAATATTCAAAATGCGGTAGATGACAAGCACAACCTTATTGTACATACACAAGCTACCAACAGCAATGATGGCAAGGCCCTGCACCAGGCAGCCACGCAGGCAAAACAAAATTTACAATTACAAAAAGAAGATAGCCTGATGGTGCTGGCCGATAAAGGTTATCACACAGGTGCAGAGCTGTTACACTGCCAGCAGGATAATATGATTACGCATGTAGCATATAAAGAACAACCCTCCGTAAAACATATTGCTAATGAGTTTTTAGCAGAAAGTTTTGACTATGATAAAGCAACCGATACCTATAGCTGTCCGGCAGGAGCCGTACTAACGTCGATGGGGACCTGGCATAATAAAAAGGGAGAAG
>JAYTTM010000970.1:0-15081 GCA_043745055.1 Chitinophagaceae bacterium
AACACCATTTTTATTAGCCTTGTTGCCCAATAAAAATTGTTGCTGCACACCAAGCTTTAGTGGATAGAAATAATTTATTTTACCGAAAATAAATGGTGATGTTGGGAGGAAGGGATTACTCTGCTTTTGTTCTTTAGTATGTTTCCTTTCAGAAAAATCAATTTGAAACAATAAAGATTTTTTAACAGATTGCGCTCTGCCAATTTCTAAAAATGCACCATAACCGTCGTTTATGAGTTTTAAACCAAATGCAGTTTGCTTTGGAAAAGCTATTACACCTTCTTCCTCTATTTTTGACAGCGCATTAATCCGTTGCTTCTTTTCCTCCCTCAATTCTTTTTTAGTCTTTTGAGCAAAAGAAGAAAGGGTTGCAATACTTGCAATAAAAACTATAAATAATCTTCGCATATTAACTTTTTACTTTAGTAAATTTAGGCAAAAATAATACAATGACAGCAACCATTCAATACGAAGGAAATTTAAGATGCCAGGCTACCCATTTACAAAGCGGAACCAGTATAGAAACTGATGCACCTACAGACAATAAAGGTAAAGGGGAACGCTTTTCACCTACCGATTTGGTATGTACGGCTTTGGCTACCTGCATGATAACAACCATGGCCATTAGATCAGTAGAAATAGGCATTGAACTAAAAGGCACTTTTGTAAATGTTAAAAAACACATGTTAGGCAACCCGAGGCGAATCGGTAAAATTGATGTGGTAATTACTTACCCTGCAATGCTGGAATTATCGGCAGATCATTTTCAATTTTTAAAAAATGTGGGAGATAATTGTCCTGTAATAAAAAGCATACATGAAGGGATTGAGGTTGTTGCTGAATATAAAAATGCTGAAATCTAACCGAAAATCTCCCTAAGCCTGTACCCAATTGGTTCGTAAAATTTTATTACCAATGGCGCACTCGAGGCAACGCTTTTTGTTGCAGTAATTATTTTTTAATTGTAACAGCGCCTGCGAGTCAAAGGCGTTTAAATTGGTTACACCAATGGCTTCAAAACCTTTGGTGATGCTGTTTTTTTCGGCAGCTACCTGTTCCATCCATTGCAGGGCACGATCTATATAAGGCGCTCCATTAAGCAAATAGCCATATATAAACAGCGTTGGTATAATGGTATTTATTAAAATATTGTCAATCATTTGAGATCCGATTTTTTTCTCTTTGTATGCACTTTTCTCATCGGGCATATAGTGGTAATGCCAGTAATCGTTAGCGGTGATATCCAGCAGTTTTTTTACTGTTTTAATACTATCAGCTTCTTTTATTTTCGAAAATAAATGGCTGCTGTTATGCACAAGCATGGCTAATTGTGCCAGCCTTACAGTAGGGAAATTTGATGGACGCATCCTTAAAAAAAACAAGGAATCTTGCACCGGCTGCAGCTGGTATTTCTTTTGCAGAAAACGATACTCCTTTTGGAGCATGATCATGTAGTCATCAGCAAATTCTTTGGTTAACAAGGAGGCCTGGCCAAAAAGTAGCGCCTCTAACTGATGTATCTGATTTTTGTGTTTGGCCAGCAGGTTTACTGGTATAGATCTGGCAATTTTTTCAAAAGATCCGCTGTTAACTTTTAACCCAAAATTTTTTGCCAACAGCCACCAGAATGTTTCCTCCCAGTTATTGTTGTTGAGTTGTAAATAGGCCTGCACCAATTTTGATTTCTCCTGTAATCTTTCTACAAGCATCCGTTGTTTCCAGCTATCCCAAATGATGGGGGTAACCAGCTGAAGACTATGCTGGCAAGGAATAAAATCCGTAGCCTGCATTAGTTCATCAAATCTGCTGAGTAAAACTTTGGGCACTTTGTCGTGCAATTCCAATACAGGAAAAGGCAATAGTAAATCGATATTATTTTGCCATACTACGTGCAGAATAACATTTTTGTAGTTTACGTCGCTGCTATGTTTATGCGCCTGCCAGTTAGAAGAAAGAATGTGGAGTTCTACATGTCCTACCCAGGTAGTATCTCCTATTTTTATTTTTGCATTCTTAAAATCCGGCCCCTGGTTAGTATTGCTGATACCTGACTGCAGGATAAGGATAGACTCGCCATCGGTAGTTTGCAATTGGCGCAGATTAAAGCATTGAAACTGCCAGATGTATTGCAGTAATTTTTCATTCATAGAAAAATAATTTTCGCTTAATTCCGATAGCAATCGGATTTGAATACTTTTTTAGCTCATCAAAATGGAAGGGGATTTTAATTAAAATCAAGTTAACAATTAATTTGACATATTGATAACAATTAATTACGTGATGATGAACAGGACATACCTATTCATGAATCATATCTAAGCCAAGTTTGGATTCTGATAATAATCCAGCAGGAATATTTGGCCATTTAAAATTTAAAATTAAATGTAACTGAAGGTATAATGGGGAAAAGGCTCACCTGTTTTCCCTGTACTTTAAGCGTACCATCGAGTGGGTTTCCGCTTTGTTCGAAATAAATAAAATAAGGATTCTGCCTGCTGTAAACATTGTAGATACTGAATACCCACTCCGATTTCCATTTTCGGTTTACATTTTTTTTAGGAGTTAAAATAGCAGCTACATCTATCCGGTGGTAGGCAGGAAGTCGATATTCGTTTATTCGGCTATACTCCTGTGTTAGCACTCCGTTTACGAGGTAAAAACGTTGGGGTAATGTGGCAGCATTGCCGCTTCCATATACAAATGTACCAGACAGTTTCCAGCGTTTACTCAATTCGTATATGGCAACTATACTCATATCATTCCTGCGGTCATATTTAGCAGGATATTTTTCTCCGAAATTTAAGGCCGGAAATTTACGCCAGGTCCAGCTAAGTGTATAACCGATCCAGCCAGTAAGCCTTCCTTTGGTTTTATTGATAAAAAATTCAGTGCCATAGCTCCATCCTTTGCCAAATGTAAAATAGTTTTCGGTGTCTTCCAGTGTGTTGGGGGTGTAACCTTCCGCATATTCTATCTGGTTCTGCATTTGTTTGTAATACAGTTCCACAGAGGTTTCGTAGGTATTTTCCTTAAAGTTTTTAAACAATCCGGCTGCATACAACCAGCTTATTTGTGGTTTAACCTTGTATGTACTGGGTACCCATAAATCTGTTGGTAATGTAGTACCCGAATTACTAACCAAATGAATATATTGCAGGTTACGGGTTACTGATCCTTTTATGGAAGTGGCATCATTAATTGCATACCGCATAGTAAACCGTGGTTCTAATCCACCATAGGTTTTTACAGGTTGTCCATTACCGTAAACTGTACTGTCTTTTCTGTTAAGGTTAGCATCGGTAGTATAAATTTTATACGGTCCAATTTGCTGAAACAAGCTATACCTGAGGCCAGCATTAATTTTTATTCTATCATTAATCTCCCAATCATCCTGCACATATAAGGCTGCTTCGTTGGCATATTTGGCTTGTGCATTTAAGGGCTTAAACTGAACAGAATCCTGTGTACCACTTACTACTGATGGGGTAAATTTATGATAAGTATAGATTCCTCCAAATTTCACTTTATGTCCTGTAAATGGATACAAATCAAAATCCTGTTTTAAACTGATATCCCTGATACCCGATGCCAACTTAATAGAAAAATTATTTTGTAATGCATTGAAAGTGAAATTGTAATTATTAAATACTGCGGTTGTATTTCCAAACAGGCGTTTATTAAAAATATGATTGTATCGGATAGATCCGGTAGCATTTCCCCATGGAATTTTTATGTTCAGGCTTTGCTTGCCATTTACAAAATCAAAAACATCCCTTCCAAAGTATCCACTAATGTAAAGCCGGTCTTTTTCAGAAAACTTGTAATTAAGCTTTGCATTTAAGTCATAGAAATAATATCCTGATCCATTAAACTGACTAGTCTTGCTTATAAATGGTTTTGCCAAAACATCTATGTAAGTGCGTCTGGCGGAAATAATAAAAGAAGCTTTGTCTTTTTTTAAGGGCCCTTGTATGGATAACCTGGAGGCAATGGCTCCTATTCCACCTTCTACCTGGAATTTTTTATCGTTGCCCTCCTTCATGGAAATATCCAACACACTGGATAGCCTACCACCATACTGAGCAGGCATTCCACCTTTTATCAGGGAAACATTTTTGATAGCATCTGCATTAAAAATAGAAAAGAATCCAAATAAATGTCCAGTATTATAAACGATGGCATCATCTAATAAAATCAAATTCTGGTCTGGCCCGCCACCCCTTACATATATCCCTGCACTTCCCTCGCCTGCATTGCGAACACCTGGTAAAAGCTGAATGGTTTTAATTAAATCCACCTCTCCCAAAAATGCGGGTATTGCCATTATTTGTTCAATGGGTAATACAAATTTTCCCATCTGAGCATTTTTTACATTTACATCCCTTTTATTGGATGTAACAACTACTTCAGTTAGCGCATCACGAGGTAGCAGGTTAAAATTAAAGAGCTTATCTTTTGTGAGTTGAATGGACGATAATAAAGGCTGATAGCCGACATAGGAGCAGATTAGCTCATAGTTTCCCTCTGTAAGTGTAAGAGAATAAAACCCAAATTGATTGGTACTAATGCCCTTTGTTTGCCCCCTTACACTTATAGTAGCACCAATGAGCGTTTCACCATTTTGAGCGTCTTTGGCATAGCCACTGATCGTAATTTTTGTTTGAGAAAAAGCTACAAAAGGCAACGCAAAAAGTACAAATAATATATATTTAAACCGCATAGAAAATTTTGCCGCCTGTTGAAAAAGTTTTTATTATTGCTTAATTAAACCTTATCCGTTAGCTGATTTTTTTATTATTGGGCTTTAATAGAATCCTTAACCTCGCCACAATGCAGCATGGTGCCTTTATATTCCGGATGATGTTTGCCCATATAGGGATTGATGATTTCTTCACTGTTACTTATCCAATTGCCACCATTGTTTTCGCCAAATGCCATAGGGCAATTTTGCCAGTACAATATATTTCCTTCGTAATGAATTGTTTTAAGAAAAGGATAGAGGTTTTCACTAATACCTTTAAAATCCTGCCGCATTTCAGTAATTGATTGTTGGTTGGCCAGGCTTTCAGAATTTGCCTTAATATCATTTACAAACATTATAGCACTTTCAAATATACCTGAGGTATCTTTTTTAAGTTCTTCAATATTTAATCTGTTTAAAAAATTAACCAGTTTAGTACTTGCAAATTTCGCCTTAACACTATCAGTCTCAACCAAAGCAGCTTTTATTTCAAAATAGTTTTGCAATAAAGAATCAATATTGCCATTAAACATCTCATCATGCCTGTTAACTTTAAGGGCCTTTTGCCTTGGTCCATCAGAACCGCCTTTTTCTCTAAACTGAAACCAATAGATAGCAAAAAAGCCGGCAACTACTACAAAAAGTATTAATATTTTCTTCATTGAAAAGTTGATTTTTGCCGCAAAGCTACAAGATAACATCAAATAAAGGGAATAGTTTGCCGATTGAATTACTTTTGCGGCCAAATTAAAGACCGATTATTTTTTATGCTATTAGGATTACAAAATTTAACATTTGAATTTGGAGCCAGAACGATTGTAGAAGATGCAACCTGGCACATACAACCCAATGAACGTATAGGCCTTATCGGGTACAATGGTACCGGTAAATCAACCTTATTAAAAGTACTTACCAGGCAGTATTTACCCAGCAAAGGCTCTGTTGAACAAGGGAAAGAAACCACTATTGGCTTTTTGCACCAGGATCTCCTGAGTTTTGACACAAACGATTCTGTATTACAAGTGGCCATGGGCGCTTTTGAAAGAGTGCTGGAATTAGAAAAGGAAATTGAAGCCCTGGGTATTGAATTAGAAAAGACCGGTGACGAAAGTTTAGCAATTGAATATACTGATAAACTGCATGAATTAGACGTGTTGGATGGCTACAGCATTCATCATAAAACAGAAGAAGTTTTACAAGGCTTGGGATTTCCCAATGAAAGCCTGCAAAAGCCTTACAAAAATTTTAGTGGAGGCTGGCGCATGAGGGTTTTATTGGCAAAAATGATTTTGATGAAACCGGATGTGTTGCTGTTGGATGAACCTACCAATCACCTGGATATGCCGAGTATTGAATGGTTGGAAAAATACTTAAGTCATTACCAGGGAGCAGTTGTAGTGGTAAGTCACGATCGTTTTTTCTTAGATAGAATGGTAAATAAAATTGTTGAAATTTACCAGCAGCAAATGCATTTTTATACCGGTAATTACACCTACTACCAGCAGGAAAAAGCTTTGAGGATTGATATGCAGCAGAAGGCTTTTGAAAACCAGCAGGATTATATTCGTCAGCAGGAAAGAGTGGTTGAACGCTTTAAGGCTAAAGCCAGCAAAGCAGGCATGGCGCAGAGTATCATGAAAAAGCTGGACAAGATTGACAGGATAGAAAACGTGGAACTGGAAAGACCCAACATAAAAATTAATTTTTTGATAGATAAGCAACCGGGCAGGGTTTTATGCACCTTAAAAAATGTGAGCAAAAGTTATGGCGATATAAAGATATTGGAGAACACCGGCGCAGAGATTGACCGTGGAGATAAGATTGCTTTGATTGGTGCCAACGGAAAAGGAAAATCAACTTTGCTTAGAGTAATTGTTGGTAATGAAGAACACGAAGGTGAACGCATATGGGGGCATAATGTAGAAGAATCATTTTATGCACAACACCAGCTGGAGGCATTGAATGTAAACAACGATGTTTTAGAAGAGATGAAGGAAAGCCGCAGTGGCAAAACAGATCTTGAACTACGTAGTTTGTTGGGCTGTTTTCTATTTAGTGGCGATGATGTAGAAAAGAAAATTAAAGTTTTGAGTGGAGGAGAAAAGGCAAGGGTTGCTTTAGCCAAAACCATTGTTAGTAAAGCCAACTTTTTAATGCTGGATGAACCTACCAATCACCTGGATATGCACTCGGTTGAGTTATTGATTGAGGCACTGAATAAATATGAAGGCAGCATTGTTTTGGTAAGTCACGACAGGTATTTTATCAGCAGAATAGCAAATAAAATATGGGAGATTGAAGATCATAAAATTGTTGAATTTAAAGGCTCTTATGCAGAGTGGGAAGAATGGAAAGCAAGAAGGGAAGCTGAAAAAAGTAAAGCATTAAAAGAAGCTGAAATTTCAAAAACACCCGTTGAAAAGAAAGCACCAGTAAAGGAACAAACACCTACACAACCACCGGTACAACACACACATATCGACAAAGAATTAAAAAAGGAATACCAGAAACATAAAAACCGTTTTAACCAACTGGAAGAAAAAATTGCACAGCTTAATAAACAAAAAATTCAGCTGGAAGCAGCTATGGCAGCTCCTGACAGTTATAATAATAAAGACAAATTTCATCAAACTGAAATTTCCTATAATAAAGTAACTACAGAGCTATCCACACTAAATAAGGAATATGAAGTTGTATTTGAAAAAGTTATGGAAATGGAAGAAAAAGGGATTTAAAACTGTGAAATAGAATTTTAAAATATACACAAAACGCAATTGTTCTAAAAGCAATTGCTTTTTTTTTTGCAAAAAAAAGAAGAACTATTTTAATCCTCCACCAAAATACAAAACTCCTGCTCCAACGTAAGCGAATTATCGTAAAGAGTTTTTATAAAACCGCTACCCCATTGAGCATATAAAAGCATAAAATTTTCTGTTCTTTCCTGCAGGCTGTTATGGGGGAATAATTGAGCTTTCATTTTATGCAACTGGATTTGTTGCGAAGCAAACTTTAATTTTTCCGCTTTCAATATTTTCTTTTCGAGTGCTATCAGTTTTTTAACTGTCTGTGTGTAAAGGGCCTCTGTATGATTTTGAAGATTACTATCTACGTTACCTGCAACCTTTTTTATCTGTTGATATAACAGGCGCATCATTTCCTTTTCTTTATCTAAATCTAACTGGGCGCTGCTTTGTCTTTTCACCAGTTCTGTAATTAAATCAAATTCCTTTTTAAAAATTTCTTCAAAAGAAAGTTGCAGTTTTTTTATGATGGTTTCGTATTTTTTCTCAATAATTAAAAATGAATTCCTAACTACCATCAACGGGTAAGGCACACCTGCAGCGGCAAATACTTTCTTTAACTGTAGCCAGTAAGCAATTTCTCCCCCGCCGCCAATAAATACAATATTCGGTAAAATCGTTTCCTGAAAAACAGGTCTCAGAATCACATTCGGACTAAACCTTTCCGGATATTGTTGTAATTCCAGCAACATTTCCTTCCGGTTAAATTTAAGCTTACTATTTACAACCAACCATTCATCATTCACTTTTTCTATCCGTTCTCTACTCCCCTCCTGCAGGTAAAACATATTAAGTTCTCTCCCGCTTGCCTGTTGTTTGTATTTTGCCGGATAATTACTAACTGTTTCCTTCACGGCAGGGTTGGAAAATTGTTGCTCCAGTTCCTTTTGTATAACAGGAATAAATGCCTTTTTTAGTAAATGATTATCAGGTAGCAAAATCAGTAATCCATATTCTGCAAAAAGTTGATTTACCATTAAAAAAGTTGCTTGTTCAATGGTTACTCCGGGCTTGTAACATTGTTGCATCAGTTCTACAATCTCTTTCCCAAAAGGATGTACCAATAGCTGACCGCTGATTATTGTAATCAATTTCACCAAAGCATTATCCACTTTCATACGACCAACAGCACCGGTTTGTTTTGTATCCCACTCGTACTTTTGGCCATTTATGAAGATATGACCCAGTTCCTCCAGGTCTGCATCTTCGCTGCCCATATAATAGACAGGTACAAAATGGCCATCTAAAATTTTATTATTTAAATCCGCTGCAATTTTTACAGCATGCAATATTTTATAGATGAAGTACAATTGCCCTGTAAAAATATTGGGCTGATGTGCAGTGGTAATGGTAAAACAGTTATTATTATTTAACTGCTGCAGATTGTGTTGTTGCTTCTCCGATAGGGTAACCTGTTTGTATTGTTCTGTTAAAACCTCCACTAATAATTGGCGGTTGGTATCAAACTTTTTTCGTTGAGCCATAGCCGCTTTAACGCCAGCTATAGAAACCGGATGACTGTAAAAAGGCTGTAACTCCTTTGCACCAATTATATAATCCAATACTGTTGCAGAAAAAAAACCGGTTTGGCTATAGGCTAAATGAGTAGATCTACCCTTCATAGTTACAACTTTAATAAATCTAATTAAAGGAGCAAACTTACATCAATCTCAAAATTAAAATGATATAGTTGTTATAAATGGTTATAAAGTTTACAGCTTTTAAAAAGCTGTAAACTTTATAACCAAAAAAACTAATTAAAATCAGTGTCATCTAAATCTTCTTCCGAAAAGGACTTAGAACCCATGTTCAGCATACTTCCCATTAAATCTTTAAATTCTATTTTACCATCCAAAACTTTTTTACTGATCAATGAATGGGCAGATAGGCCATGTAAAACAAATTCCATTAACAAGGCTGTTTCCAATTCACTGGCTCCTTTAAAATACTTTTTAACCAACGCATGCAAGCCGTCTACTTTGTAGAGCAATTGTATTTTATCTTCATCCCTTGTTTCAAAAAATGTATCAAGATGATTGCCGTTATCAAACCAACGGGTAATTGACTTGTAAGGATTCTCTTCTGCAACGGCCTCTTTCCCTCTTTTCTTTTTCATTGTATCAGGATTGGGGAAATACTGACCAAATGTTGTACGAATAGATTTTTCCAGCAAATTAAAAGCCACCTGGTAAGGTCCTTCCTGCTCACCTTCGTATACCAGCTCTATTTTTCCGGTGATGGAGGGAACGATGCCTATTAAATCACTAATCCAAACCTGTGTCTTTTTTTCATTATTGATGATGGCCCTGCGTTCGGCCGCACTCACTGCATTTTCATAAGCTGCAATGGTAAGCCGTGCACTTACACCACTTTTTTTATCTACAAATTCACTGCCTCTTGCTTCAAAAGCAACTTGCTCAATCAGGCGTTTTACTAAGTCGCTAATACTAACTTTTTCTAATTGTTCTTGGTAGATATTGGCTTCCTGTTCTGTAATTGCCAATGAAGTTTCTATTAGTTTTGGATAGTGTGTAAGAATCTGGCTTTCTATTCTATCTTTCAAAGGTGTTACAATGCTTCCCCTGTTGGTATAATCTTCTGGATTGGCGGTAAATACAAACATTACGTCGAGTGGTAGCCGCAATTTAAAACCTCTTATTTGCAAATCGCCTTCTTCTAAAATATTGAACAGCGATACCTGTATCCTGGCTTGCAAATCGGGTAGCTCGTTGATTACAAAAATGCAGCGGTTGCTTCTTGGAATAATGCCATAATGCAATACTCTTTCATCAGCAAAACTTAATTTTAAGTTAGCAGCTTTTATAGGGTCGATATCTCCAATTAAATCAGCAACACTAACATCCGGTGTGGCTAGTTTTTCTCCGTAACGCTGGCTGCGGTGCAGCCATGATATGGGCGTATCATCACCATGCGCCTCAATAAGATCAAGGGCATATCTCGAAATTGGTTGTAAAGGATCGTCATTAATTTCGCTTCCTGCTATTACCGGTATAAACTCATCCAGCAACTGTATCATTTGCCTCGCCATCCTTGTTTTTGCCTGTCCTCTCAACCCTAAAAACAAAATGTTATGTCTTGATAACAACGCTCTTTCAGTATCTGGAATTACTGAGTCTTCGTAACCTAAAATACCAGGAAAAGCATTTTCTTTTGCTGCAATTTTTTTAATCAAATTCTGACGGATTTCATCTTTGATACTCTTTGATTTGTAACCATTTTTCTTTAACTCGCCGAGGGTAGTTGCTTTATTCATAATGCCGTTTTATTTTTTGCCGTTAAGGCGTTTAGACGTTTTTGTATTTATTATTTTTTGAGGATTCTAATATCATTCTGCCGTTTAGGCGTTTAGACGTATTTTTTAATATTTTAATTATTATTTAAAATATTGTCGCTTTAAATAACTAAATTTTTAACTTGTAAATTATTGTACACAATATCTACGTATCCCGTCTTTCACCAAAGCTGTATTAAAATTTATAATAAACCCTACATGCAATCCGGTTAATTTCAGGTGACTTAATATCTGTGCCTGCCAAATTGGATTCACAATATCTACTGCTTTCAATTCACATATAATTCTGTCATCAACCAGTACATCGAGCCTTAGTCCTTCTTCAAAAATAATCCCATCGTATTTGATTGGGAGTTTTACCTGTCGAAGGGTATTAATATTCCGCTTTGATAATTCGTGACAGAAACATACCTCATAAATATGTTCCAATAAACCTGGACCAAGCTCTTTATGAACAGTAAAAACTGCGTCTTTAATTTGCTGACACAACCACTCCTCTTCATCAGTTAATTGATACAATTAGTTTTACTTTTTTTATTTATTAAAAACGACTAAACGCCTAAACGGCAGAAATGTCGCTGGCGGCTATTAATAAACCGTTTTGCGTTTACCACTTTCAAAATCTTTGAAAATAAATGAGCCCAGTTTATCCAATGCAGCAAAAAATGCTTTGCCATTATTTGTCTCCGTAAATTCCTGTACAAATTTTTGGAGGTAAGGATCGCTGGCAATCATAAAAGTGGTGATGGGTATTTTTAATTTTTTGCATTGAGTAGCAAGGCTCATACAACGGTTCAATATTTTTCTATCTACACCAAAACTATTTTTATAATACTTCTTGCCTACTTTTAGGCAGGTAGGTTTGCCGTCAGTAATCATAAAAATCTGTTTGTTAGGATTTCTTCTTTTTCTCAAAATATCCATAGCCAGTTCCAAACCTGCAACAGTATTGGTGTGATAGGGCCCCACTTGTAAGTAGGGTAAATCTTTTACCTCAATCGTCCAGGCGTCATTACCAAAAACTACTATATCCAGTGTGTCTTTTGGATACTTTGTATGAATCAGTTCACTAAGCGCCATGGCTACTTTCTTGGCTGGGGTTATCCGGTCTTCGCCATATAAAATCATGGAGTGGCTGATGTCGATCATCAGTACGGTAGAGGTTTGCGATTTAAAATCAGTTTCTCTAATCTCCAGATCATCTTCCTGCAATCGAAAACTTTCGGCTCCATGGTTTATTTGTGCATTGCGGATAGAGGCTGTAAAATCTATTTGTTCTAAGGAATCACCAAATTGAAATGGCCTTGACTCCGGACTTATTTCATCCCCACCACCAGGCTTAAACGTGTGGTGATTACCCTGTTTGCTTTTCTTAAGCTTACCAAAAATTTCCTCCAAACTTTTTTTACGAATACCCTGTTCTGTTTTGGGGGTGATTTTAATTTCGCCTTTTCCTTTGTCCTCATCTATGTAGCCTTTTTGCTTCAAATCTTCAATAAAATCCCCCATTCCATAATCGTTGTTGGTGAGATTGTATTCTTTATCCAGTTCATTCAGCCATTTTAATGCTTCGCCAATATCACCGTTTGTATAAGTAAGCAATTGCATTAATAAATCTAATAATTGCTCAAACTTGCTTTTGGCATTTTGATTTGGATCGTATTTAGAGAATTTAAATCCTTTCATATTTTTTATTATAGACAACAATTTTTATACCATTCAATGTAAACCAGTAGTTGATAGGCCTTTGGGATATTCTGGTATTTGTCGATGATCAATTATCTGATATGCTACTGCAATTTATGAAACATTCAATCGATTCAATATGTTCATTTAAAAAAGAAAACTATCTTTTGATGTATCCATTACACAATAAAAAAACAAAAAATGGAAGCCATTCAATCATTGCAGAATTTTATTAAATCCTTTTCAATAATAATGAAAAGCATTGGAGAATATTAAAGCATTGAGCATCCTTCCAAAACAAGTTAGTAGCAGCGGGCACTCAATTAAAGTTTTGATAAAAATCTAAACCCTACATTTGTTTGCCAACAAACTAATTGCTTAATAAATTGCTTGATATGTCAGTTCCCACAATGGTTTCAATACCTTTTAATGCATTAATAAATGCCTGCCTCAAAACTACCTCAAACATTCACTACCAATTATCGGCAGATGAATTGACCAGTCAAACAGTGGTTTTAAATCAAGGACAGTTATGCGATAAAGGTGCTTTAGTAATAAACACAGGTGAGTTTAGCGGGCGAAGCCCGGATGATAAGTTTATAGTAAAAGATGCCATCACCGAAAACACTATTGATTGGAATAATTTTAACATACCCATTAAGCCGGAATACTTTGATATGCTGTACACAAAGATGATGGCTTACCTGGAAAATAAAGAAATATGGGTACGTGATTGTTATGCTTGTGCAGATCCTGCATATCGCCTAAACATAAGGGTTGTCAATGAAAACCCCTGGAGTAATTTATTTGCTGCTAACATGTTCCTGAGACTCACGGAAGATCAACTCGAAGATTTTGTGCCGGACTGGCATTTAATACAAGCTCCCGGCTTTTATGCAGACCCAGCTACAGATGGCACCCGACAACATAATTTTGCCATAATTAATTTCACCAAAAAAACTATTTTAATTGGCGGCACTGGTTATACCGGCGAAATGAAAAAAGGCATTTTCTCTGTATTAAACTATCTGCTGCCGCACGACAAAGGAGTGTTAAGTATGCATTGTTCAGCAAACATTGGTGCTAAAGGTGATACAGCCATATTCTTTGGATTAAGTGGAACCGGAAAAACTACGTTGAGTGCAGATAGCAACAGGCAACTGATTGGCGATGATGAACACGGGTGGACTGCTAATGCTATTTTTAATTTTGAGGGAGGTTGTTATGCAAAAACAATTGATTTGACAGTAGAAAAAGAACCAGAAATTTTCAGGGCCATCAAACCCGGGGCATTGGTAGAAAATGTGCCTTTTCTCGACGGCACCAGCACCTTGGATTTAGCCAGCAAAATAATTTCACCCAATACCAGGGTTAGTTATCCCATTCATTTTATTAGCAATGCCATTGAACCCTCTGTTGGTGGCATACCCAAAAACATTTTCTTCCTTACCTGCGATTCTTATGGCGTATTTCCTCCTATCAGTAAGTTAACAGCAGCACAGGCCATGTACCAGTTTATAAGTGGCTATACTGCAAAAATTGCTGGCACTGAGGCTGGTATAATTGAACCCAAATCTACTTTCAGTGCCTGCTTTGGTGCACCGTTTCTTCCACTACATCCCGGAAAATATGCAGCCATGCTGGGCGAAAAAATGACAGCAAATAAAGTAAATGTGTGGATGATAAATACCGGCTGGAGTGGCGGTGGATATGGCGTGGGAAAGCGTATGAAGCTAGGGTTAACAAGATTGATGATTGGTGCTGCTTTAGAAGGGCAATTAGATGATGTGCTGTATGAACCGCATCCGGTTTTTGGCATGATGATGCCATTAACTTGTCCGGGAGTTCCTGATAAAATATTGAATCCACGACAAACTTGGGCAGATGCTGAATCATATGATGAAGCAGCTAAAAAGCTAGCCCAACAATTTATCAATAATTTTGAAAAGTATGCAAGTGGTGTTTCGGTAGATACAATTGCAGCAGCCCCTGTTGTATAAAATAGGTGTCGATTGTTAGCCAAATAAGAAATCCTCCTGAGTAATCGGGAGGATTTTCTTTATAAAGGAGATTTTTATTCCTGCTATTTAATATCCAAGTATTTTCAACATGCTTTGTGCTGTTTGTTCTTTAGCATACACCCAATCTACCAGTTTACCATTTTTATCATGGCCGATTACGATATGCTTGGGCGAAGGAATAAGACAATGCTTAATACCTCCATAACCACTAATCTGATCCTGGTAAGCACCGGTATGAAAAAACCCAACATATAATGGTTCACCATCTGCTTTTAACTTTGGCAAAAACACCTCATTAATATGCTCTTCAGAATCATAATAATCATGACTATCGCAGGTAATGCCACCAAGCGTTACCCGCTGGTATTCATCTTTCCATTTATTAATGGGCAACATTAAAAATTTTTCGCCAATGCCCCAAGTATCTGGCAGGGTGGTAATAAAAGATGAATCAATCATGTACCATATTTCCCGGTCGTTCTGCATTTTTTCCCCAATAACGCTATAGATATGCGCCAT
>JAYTTM010000971.1:0-3987 GCA_043745055.1 Chitinophagaceae bacterium
ATTACAATCAATATTGTCTGGATATCCATTTTCATAAATTTATGATGTTGTTATTTTTTAGGATAACTAGTGGTATAAAAATCAATGGCCTTATGAATAATATGGTAAGCTGCCTCTTTATCCTGAAACTCATCAATTTCCACCAGTTTATTTTCCAGTACCTTATAGTTCTCAAAATAATTTTTTAATACTGCTACAAAATGCTTGGGTAACTCATTTACATTGGTAAAATGATTTACAGTTGGGTCATGGGTAGCTACAGCAATAATCTTATCATCTTTTTCACCATTATCAATCATTTGCATATTACCAATAACGGTGGCTTCTACCAGGCACAAAGGCTGAATACTTTCACTGCAGATAACCAGTATATCCAATGGATCTCCATCTTCTCCCAATGTTTGTGGAATAAACCCATAATTTACCGGGTAGTGAAAAGATGAATAAATAACCCGGTCTAAAATTAATAACCCGGTAGCTTTATCTATTTCATATTTAGCCCGGGAGCCTTGAGATATTTCAATGAGTGCGTTTACTTTTTCAGGTGATTTATTACCATAATGGGCGCCATGCCAGGGATGCAGTACGTACATGATTGTTGTAGTTTATTGTATGATTAATTTAAGAACATTAATTTATATCCAAAAAAAGTAGCTAGTAACCCCAGCACAATGCTTGCTGCAATATATAACAATGCCCACAAATATTTGCCCTGCTGCAACAATTGCAGATTTTCCAGAGAAAATGCGGAAAATGTAGTAAATCCACCGCATATGCCTGTGGCAAGAAAAAGTTTCCAGTTGGCAGCAAACCATTCGTTTTTTAATGCATAAGCTGCAACCAGGCCAATGATAAAACTACCCGAAATATTTATCAGCAGGGTTGCTACCGGAAATGATTTGTTCAACAGCAGCAGACTGACCCAATACCTGCACATGCTGCCAATTCCACCTCCCAAACCAATTAATAAGATGTTCTTTATCATGTAGAAGTTTGGTTAAAGATTTCCGGAAAAAGTATACTTTAAATCAACCATCCATTGACCATTTATCTTTACAACTTTTACTTTATTCTTTTCCTGCACCTTCACACTATTTGCATAATTTATTATGGAAATGGTATCATTTACATTACTTACTTCATAGATGATAACATCTGCATTTTTGTATTGCTCCGCATCTTCTTTTGACCATTTTTCCTGCTGGCTATTTTCAAGTTGTTTTAAATAATCGTCATTGGCAGCATCTTTCGCCACCAGGGTAGCTGCTTCTTTAAAATTATTTTCCAATACGTATTTTACAAAAGTCTTAGCTACTTCAATATCGGTATTGGGTAATTCCTTTTTACTACTACAGCCTGCAAACAACAATATACAGGAAATTATTAAGGCAACTTTAAAATTCATAATTGAAGTTAAACATCTTTATTTAATGCAAAATAAAAAGCATCCTGACACAAGGATGCTTTTTATCAAAGTTTAAAAATTTTATTTTTGAAGACTTTGCGAAACTTACTTTGCAGAATCCATGGCATTCATTCCTTCTTTTAACACTTTTTGTAAACTATCCATATTCAGATTTTTCATTTCATTCATCATCATCTTCAAACTATCTGCACTTACTCCCTTCTCTTTCATTTTATCAGTAGCCATTTGCATCATACTCCCCATATCAAATGCTACTTTCCATGCTCCCTCCTGCTTTTTCAAAGAAAATGTTACCGATTCGCCAGAAGTTTTTTCTTTTGCAATAACGGTCGCCTCATCTCCTTTAATTACAGCTTCTCCAATTTCCATATTTGCCTTATCATATTTTGCTAACGCTGATTTATCTTTTGCCATATTCATTCCCATCTGCATCATATCTATCATTCCTTTGCTTTCGGATGTCGTTAATTTCCTCACGCTTTCCATATCCTTTTTGCCCATTGCATCAAAAAATGCCATTAACGCAGTTTTAGGATCGCCGCCTGAGTTACTGTTACAGCTACCCATTAACATAACAACAGATGCAAGGCAAAATGCCACTAATAATTTTTTCATACAATTGCTTTTAGTTTAGGCATCAAAAGTAAATTTATTTTTATGCTATTGAATAATTCTTTTAGAAAATCATTATCAACTTACTAAAACTAAAAATTTAATTTTAGCAGGTTGATAGTATTTGTTTTTCAAAAACTACACAAACAACAATTTATTTCTCTCTTGGCAGCATTGTGGCAGGTACAAACTATGTTGCAAGATTTAGAATATTGGGAACGATAAATAAGGTACAACCCTTAGCACCGAATTGCGGAAATAGGCTACATCAAACAGGCGTTTACCCAAATTTTGAGGTATTAGTATGCTTATAACAGCTTCCACGGCAGCGTCTGTAAAAAGTAACACTAACGGAGGTGAAAAAAGCCTACTTTTAATTGGTTAAATTACAAACACTAGGCGGCTATTTTATTTTTCTCTAAAAATGAAACATTTATGATCGTTCCGGCACTACCCCATAATGAAGAAATGCGGGTAGTTGAACTTGCTTCTTACAACTTACAAAATACGGATACCGAGCAGGATTTTAATGATTTGTCGACCCTGGCAGCCCAATTTTTTAAATGCCCGATTGCGTTAATCACGGTTTTAGATAGCAACCGGCAGTGGTTTAAAGGCAAAACAGGAACTACGGAAACCGGCAACAGCCGTGAATTAAGTTTCTGCGGGCACACCTTGTTACAGAACGAAGTAATGGTAGTGGAAGATGCAACAAACGATGATCGTTTTTTTGATAACCCATTTGTTACCGGTGATTTTAAAATTCGTTTTTATGCCGGTGCTCCTATTGTATCAGAAGATGGATTTAAGTTGGGAACGATTTGCATTTACGATACTAAAAAAAGGAAACTATCCAAGGCAAAAAGAAATGCACTACTCTTATTTTCCAAACAGGTGTCCCAATTATTGACACTGCGAAAAAAAAATATTTTGTTGCACCAGCAGGCAGCCGAAATCATCCGCTACAAGAGTGAAACAATTACCCGGTATATTCAAAGCCAGGAAACTGACAAAAAAGAAATTGCCTATAACCTGCATGAAGATTTTGCCCAGGGCATAGCCGCTTCCCTGTTAATTTTGCAATTGGCTCAGGGGAAAAACCAGGATCATGCAAACCTTATTAATAAAGCCATCGGTCAGTTGAAGGATGTGATCACAAAAATCCGTCACCTCTCCTATACTATATCCCCGCATTTTCTGAACTCGTTACTTTCTGACCAGTTACTGAAAGATTTTATTGAAAAAAAAGCAGTCGATTTGCCGTATCCAATTACTGTATCCATTTCCGGAAAGCCAGGCAAATGTTCTACGGAAACCACCTTGTGTGCACTCCGGATTATTGAACAATGGATGCAGCTACTATCGAAAAAAAGGAATGCGGGTCACCCTCAGATTAATATCCATTACGAAGACAAGCTGGTATTAATATTTAAAGACGATGGTACTTCAGCGTCTTTAGCAACACGTAAAAAAGACATCACGGAAAGTATGATTACCGCCAGTGCACAGGCACTGGCAGGCACCGTTGAATTATCTTATGCAGACTCAGGAATGAATCAATTAAAAATAATATTACCACTAACCCAATAGCATAATGGGTATGGACTGGGTTATACAATTAGTTTAAAACCGGCAAAATTATATTAGATGCATTTTTTGCATCGTGATAAACTTTTATATCGCTTTTTATGAAGTCTTTTGCATCACAATGATAGATGTCGATAAACTGCTGTGGATTGCGATCAGCTAAAGGAAACCAGCTGCTTTGTACCTGAACCATTATACGATGCCCTTTTTTAAAATTGTGTGCAATGGAGGGCAATTCAAATTTCACTTCTTCTATTTTACCAGGCGTAAAAGCGGAAGGATTTTCATAACTTTTCCTAAAACGTCCACGGAAGATTTCTGCCCTCACCAACATCTGGTAACCTCCCATCGGGTAGGGATTT
>JAYTTM010000972.1:0-1063 GCA_043745055.1 Chitinophagaceae bacterium
CGTTGGCAGTCATGCTACACAACACCCTATAAACGACAAACAGACTTGCCAAACAGGCGAAAATTTAGTAATTTTACACTGTGAATAAACAAAAAGAAATAGAACTTGATTTTGAGGTTGACAAACTGACCAACTCTATTGAAAATGCAATTTCTGGAGAAGTTTTTGACACCTTAGTTTCTCAAGTAGCAGACATCAAACAAGTCAAGAAAATAGAATGGGCTTTCAATTGGCAGACTGAAATTAAAGACAAATCGAAAGCTGTTTTTAAATTAACAACAATCAGTAATCCAACAATCATTCATGGACTTATCAGTTTGACAGACAAAGGCGATCACATTTTTATGCACTTGATAGAAAGTGCTAAATTTAATAAAGGAAGAAACAAACTTTACAAAGGAGTGGCAGGAAATCTAGTTGCTTTTGCTTGCAAAACTTCTTTTGAAAATGGATTCGATGGAGTTGTTTCTTTTATTGCAAAGTCACAACTTATTGACCACTACACACAAAGTCTGGGAGCAAAACTATTTGGTGGGAACAGAATGTTTATTGACACAAAAGAAGCACTAATTTTAACAACAAAATATTTTAAAGATTTTAAGCTATGATAAACTTTAAAAAAATGGACGAGAAAGACTTTGTTTTTATAAGCAAACCTTTGAGCGACAAAGAAGACAAAGCATTTAGCGAATTTTTGAAAACCCGTAAGGCAAAAACTTTGCAGATAAAAAAAATAAGAAATGCTTCAAGAGAACTACAATCTCAATAAGCACGAACTGCCAACAAAGGTATTGCTGCAAGCAGGGCGGGACGTTGTTATCTTCGGCTGCAGCTCTCTATCAGCTTCGGTTTGGGCAGGACAAGCATCGTTGGGCTTTTGTTTGTTATCTTTTACTTTTATATCTTTATTCATCAGCGGTTGGGGTCAGACACAGCAATGAATTCCCTTCCTGCAGCAATACCCGGCCGTTGGTGGCAAGCTAGTTACAGACCAAATTCGTGGTGACGTTTCCATTAAAATTTGTAGACTCTGGGTTTCAATTTTTTTACGGACTGGACACAC
>JAYTTM010000973.1:0-1059 GCA_043745055.1 Chitinophagaceae bacterium
TACCGAAAAAGGCTACGAATTTATAATTGGAGAAAGGCTCAAATCATTGCCTAAAGCTATAAAAACATCATTGCTGGATTTATCAAATTATAAGCATGAGTGGATTTATAATGATAGTTCGGATGAGCCTGTTATTGTCAAATACACAACGCTAACTTATGATGGTAAAACCATCATTGCCACCTACTCTGCTAACCGCGCAAAGAAAGATAAACACGACAGGGAAGATAAACTGGACACTGCTAAAAAACTCCTGGCAAATCCTGCACTACTAAAGAAAAAACCATTCCGCTTCTTTTTACAATCTAATGGTAAAGAAGCTTACAGTCTAGATGAAAATAAAATAGAGCAATCAAAGATGTACGATGGATTTTTAGCCATAAGCACCAATGCTACACTAGGTATAACAGAAGTATTGGAACAATATAAGCAGCTATATAAAATAGAACATAGCTTCCGCACCTTTAAGTCGCACCTTGAAACAAGGCCTATGTTTCACTGGACCGATAGCAGAATAGAAGGTCATATATGCTTATGCTACATGGCTTTTGCGCTGCAAAATTATGTGTTGCAAAAGGCCAACAAGCTAAAGCAGGTTTTTACAGAAGCCTCTCTAAGGCAAACATTAGATAAGATGCAGGTCAGCCTGCTAAAGCACCACACAGATCAAGTGTATCTCCGCTCGGCTCCAACACCAAACGAGATCTACTTGCAACAGAAAATGGCCGTCAAACCCCTACCTCCGGTGATAGGTCAAAAGAAACTATCAATCTAAAAACATTACAAAGGCTGTAGTGAGCCGAATGGAATCAACTGTTGTTGATAATCATATCGTTAGGTCAAAATGGTGTCAAACTCAAGAGTCGTTCTTCGGGCCGGCGCCGTTTACACAACATCAGGTCAGAGGCTTAAATAACGTTAGCTAAAAGCACAACGCTTGATGCAAAAGCATTTTTTCTAAAATATTTTTTGCTGAAATGGCAAATCCCCCAACAACCGATCTTCTTAATCAAAAACATAAGTGAATAAAACTTCAACTGCCCGCTTAAAAGGTGGGGT
>JAYTTM010000974.1:0-1059 GCA_043745055.1 Chitinophagaceae bacterium
GTCAAATCTATCCACCCTTTCAATACCCGGTAACGCTAAAAGCCGGTTTACCAAATTATCCAGTTCATCCTTATCTTTTACAAAAATTTTAAGACTTCCCGAAAATATCCCCTCCTTTGCCTCAATGATCATTCCGGCAATATTAAATTTCATTTCGCCGCTTATGAGGTTGGTTATTTTATGGATGACACCCACATCATCCAGCCCCACTATTTTTAGCCCGGTTAGGAAGGATATTTCTTTGTTTCTGGCCCATTTGGTTTTTACTACACGGTGCCCATAGTTAGCCATCAGCCTTGCTGCATTGGGGCAGTTGGTGCGGTGAATTTTTAATCCTTCGCCGGTAGTAACAAATCCAAAAACATCATCCCCGGGAATGGGCTTGCAGCAATTGGCCAGTGTGTACATTATTTTATCACTGCTTTCGCCGAAAATAATCAGCTCTGTATCCTTTTTATCATAAGTTTTTAAAGCATGTTCCGATTCATGCTTTTGTTCCGTTTCTACTTTTACCGGCTTAGGAAAAAACAACCTGTCGCCGGAAGCGGTAAAGTCTTTTAATTCTTTCAGATCAATTTTTTTAATAGCAATATCGTACAGTAAGTCAAGCGATGAATTTACTTTATAAAAAGCAGCCAGTTCATCCAGGTTATGCTGCGTAATCTGCCCGCCGATGGCTTCCAGTTTTTTTTGCAAAATATACTTTCCATCATCTGCCACCTTTCTTTTTTCTTCTTTAAGGGTATCCTTTATTTTTTGTTTTGCCTTGCTGGTTACCACCATGTTCAGCCACTCCTGGTTTGGCTTTTGCTTAGCACTGGTAATTATTTCTATTTGGTCGCCACTGCGTAATTTGTAGCCAATGGGTACCAGTTTGTGATTTACTTTGGCTCCAATACAGCGGCTGCCTACTGCAGTGTGTACGCCAAATGCAAAGTCCAGGGCACTGGCACCAATGGGTAGCATTTTAATATCGCCTTTGGGCGTGTACACATAAATTTCCTCCGCTAAAAAGGAGGTTTTAAAATCCTGCAGAAAATCCAGCGAATTACCTTCCTG
>JAYTTM010000975.1:0-1058 GCA_043745055.1 Chitinophagaceae bacterium
TAGTATATTTATTGTGCTACCCATTTGCGGGTATGCCCAATTGGGGGATCCTGGGGAAGACCCGGATGCAGCGATTCCGATTGATGGAGGAGTCGTTGTTTTAATAGCTGCTGGCGTAGGATATGGCGTAAAAAAGGCAAAGGAACAAAGAAAAAGGAATTCCACTTTTTTGATAAACACCAAATTAAAGTAGTTAAAAGCCTGATTTGCTTTTCTGCAGTTTAATAACTTTTTTCCAATACTATATATGCAGTTTATTAAATAAGATTTGCAATTTTCAGGTTGTTGTTCATTCACGTAGAAATGATATCTCATACTTTTCTCTTAATATCCAATCCTCAGTCACTTCTTATACAAATGATACATTTTTTAAAAAAATACCGGTATATTTTTAATCGCTTTCCGGCAGGGCTCCTGTTTTTTCTGGTTATTACTGCTGGTACTTCCTGTATGGTTATCAGACCTTCAAATTATTTTTATAATATCAGCAGGGATACCAGCATAAGCGGTACCAAACAAACTGTTTTGCCCCTTAAGATAAAAAGTGGTGACGGGCTTGCCATAGCTATTTCAAGTTTAAATAGAGAGGAAGATGCACTGTATGCTTCCAGTTTAACCGCCGGCATATCAGCAGCCGGGGGCACTTTGCCCGGCTTACTCGTAAATGATGCTGGCGAAATTTATTTACATAAGTTGGGCAACATAAAAGTGGCAGGATTAACAAGGAATGAGCTTAGGCTGCAACTGGAAAAGGATTTACTGCCCTTTCTTAAGGATCCAATTGTTGCAATTAGTTTTACCAATCATCACCTTACTGTTATTGGTGAAATTGGTACTTCGCAGGTATTACCCATCCCCGATGAAAAAATATCCATCATCGATGTAATGGCGCAAAGTGGCACCATTTTAAAATCATCCCAACTTACCAATGTAATGGTAATAAGGGAACAGGGAAATTCAAAAGATTTTAAGCATGTAAACCTGGAAGACAATTCTATTTTTACATCCCCCTATTATTACCTGCAACCCAATGATGTGGTGGTGGTAAGCCCTAATGA
>JAYTTM010000976.1:0-3970 GCA_043745055.1 Chitinophagaceae bacterium
AACAGCGGCAATAACTATACTTATACATTTGTAACCAGCAGCAATGGAACTATTACAGCATTTGCTGTAACGGTTACGCCTGTAGCCGGTCAAAGTAAAATATATGGTAATGCAGACCCAACCTTTACTTATACAAATTCGCCAGCCTTGTTTCCGCCTGATGTTTTCACAGGCGTATTAAGCAGGGCAGTGGGAGAGGCACTTGGAACTTATGCCTACACGTTAGGCAGTTTAACAGCAGGCAGTAATTATGCTTTGAGTGTAGGGGGCATCAATTCCTTTGCAATTACGGCATTAAGTGAAACCGTTGCAGACTACCGCAGTATCTTAGTAGGTAACCTTTCTTCAATTGGCACCTGGCAGTATGATGGCGGTGGTGCCACCTGGTTTTCAGCAACCGTAATACCGGGTTCGGGAAATAATATAGATGTACGTCATGCAGTTAATTTTAACCAGAATATTACCATCGGTAGTGGCAAGACACTTACAGTAAGTTCAGGTGGAATTATAACTCCCGGAGCTGCTATTACTATTTCAGGTGCAGGCACTTTAGCAGGAACAGGAACTATACAGGTAACAAGGGCAACCGGTTCTGCAGATTTTACCAATCAATATATTATTACTAACAGTACACTCACTAATTTAACAACTGAATTAATTGGAACGGCAGCACAGGGAATAACAGCTACTGTTTTCGGTGGATTAAAAATCAGTAACAGCAACGGTGTTACTATGGCTGGAAATATTACTGTTGGATCCGCTTTAAATTTGAATACCGGGAATCTGAAAATCGGAGCCAATTCACTTACGTTAAACGGTTCAGTAATCAGGGTCAGTGGCAACATGGAAGGTTCTAATACTTCTAGCTTAACAATTGCCGGAACTGCAGGCAGCCTGTTTTTTGACCAGGTAAGCACCAATAATTATTTGAAGAACTTTACAATTAATAATGGGGCATCTGCTACTTTAGGTAATGCACTTAATATTACTGCATACGATGGTACAAGTAGTGAAGGTGTATTAACCGTAACAGGTTCTGGTGTTTTAACAACTGGTGATTTATTAATCATTAAATCGAATGAGTTTGGAACAGCCAGAATTGCAATAGGCACATCAGTAGGTTATATAAGCGGTAATGTAACAGTTGAAAGATACATATCTACTGGCAACGGCAACAGAGCCTGGAGATTATTGGCTGCACCAGCTTCCGGCCAAACCATTAAAGCTGCATGGCAGGAAAATCAGCTGGCCGGTGTAGTTGGTGTTACAGGTGTTGGTACACAAATTACCAGCAACCAGTCAAACGCAATTTCACTGGGTTTTGATGCAATTACACCAGGTGCATCCATGTTCAGGTATGATTCTTCTTCTAATATTTTAAGAGCCATTATTAATACCAAAGACAGCCTGATTGCTGATTACCAGGGTTACTTCATTTACGTAAGGGGCGACAGGAGACAGGGCGTTTCCAGCAGCACAACTACGCTTAATGCTACCACTCTACGCACAAAAGGTGCCTTGCTTTTGGGGTTAAGTTCTACACCTGTAGTTGCCAATAAATCTGCATTAGTTGGCAATCCATATCCATCTGCTATTGATTTAACAACAGGAGGTATTACTTACACAGGTAGTGTAGGTGCTACCACTTTCCGGGTTTGGGATCCTAAATTAAATACATTAGGTGGTTACCAAACGCTTACAAAAAATGTAAGCGGCAACTACCAGGTTTCTCCAGGTAATGGTAGTTATGGCATTTCCGGCTCTGTAGTAAATAAGATCGAATCTGGCCAGGCATTCTTTATCAGCGGTGGTAGTTTAGGTGGTGATATTAATATAACTGAAAACAGTAAAACCTCGGGCAGCAATTTGGTTTCAAAGCCATCTGGTAACAGCTATCCTGCTTTATTTACCAATATTTACTCAGTTGCTGCTTCGGGCAACAGAATAGTAGATGGTAACTTTGTAGCTATGGATGACAGCTATAGTAACCTTGTAGATGACTATGATGGCCGAAAGCAAAGTAATTTTAATGAAAACTTTGCAATGCTAAGGGTTGGCGTAAAACTGGCTGTTGAAAAAAGAAAGCCGTTTGCAGCAAATGATACGGTGTTTTACAATATGAACCAAATGCGGCCAAATAAGTATCAGTTAGAGTTCCGGTCTCAGCAAATAGATCCATCATTGGTAGGCATTTTAGAAGATAACTACCTTAACAGCCGTACAACGGTTATTATGAATGGTAATACAACCTACAACTTTAGCGTTGATGCAAACACAGGTTCTTTTGCAGCAGATCGTTTCCGCCTGGTATTCGGGCCAATTGGCGGACTATTACCTGTTACTTTTACTGGCATTAAAGCAGCAGAAAGGGGCAAAAACATTGCAATAGAATGGAATGTTAGCAATCAAATAAATCTTACAGGCTATGAAATTGAAAAATCTCTTGATGGCCGCAGTTTTAGCGAGGTGGCAATACAGGCTGTAACCGGTAGCAATAATACCGATGCAGTTTACAACTGGCTGGATGTTCACGCTGTAAAAGGAAGTAATTTTTACCGCATCAAAGCTATCGATATTAGCGGTGCCTCCAGGTACAGCAATATTGTAAAAGTGGTGTTGGGTAAAGTTAATGCAGCCATCAGCATATCACCCAACCCGGTAAAAGGCAATGTAGTTAACCTTCAGTTTACCAACCAGCCGGCAGGTGCTTACTCCATTAGGTTAATTAATACCGCCGGACAATTACTTTACAGCAATATTGAAATTCATGCAGGCGGCAGTGCAACACAATCTTTCAATTTATCTAAATCAGTTACAAAAGGTGTTTATCAATTAGAAATAATTGCACCAGACAAAACAAGACAGGTTAAAAAGTTGATTATTGATGCAGGAAATTAAGTGAAACGGGCAGGGGCGCTCGATAGCTACCCGAATAAAGCCTTAGGAAATACGCTCTTAAACGGGGATTTGGGGAGATCTACAGGATTAGAATCATTTGCAGTGCTAATATTTACTTCAATTATCAGATGCTAAAAAAGGAAGACAGGCTGTAAAGCCCGGCTTCCTTTTTTGTGTGTCAGGTATGTTTATCAGCTGTAGGGTGCAAGTCCCGAACACACTTTACAGTAGGGAGTGTTAACCAAGAGCAAGGGTGTTGTTGGCGACTACGAATCTTAAAGAAGCTGGCGGCAAATGTTTGAGCCTCTTTCGTAGCAACGTCTCCTCCTGAGCCTTGTGTGTAGGCCAGGGAGTTGCGTACTACGGAGCGATATTTTATTAGGAAAACAAAATGTTTTTCTTTTGGAAGTGCAAAACAATTAAGTTGAAATTCCTGCCCATGTTGGTATTGCAGTTACTAAATTAAATTAATCAAACAATCCCGTAAACGGACGAAACTTACAGCAGCATACTGTTTAAATTCAATAATACACTTGTGTAATGTTTACCTGCTCAAAGAGATGGAAGAATATGCAAATCTATTGGCCTCAATCCATATTGCCACAATTTTTGAATGGCAGCATTTTCCTCCGGCGCAAGTCTCGCCAGCTTACCAAGGCAAGCTTGGCCATGGCAAGCTTGCCGCACTTGCGAAGCGCTATTTTTCCCACCTGCAACCACTTGATTTTAATTTATTTTTACAACAATTCTTTGCTGATGTTGGCCTGTTTTTATTGAATTACTTTCTTTGTTAAGTCTTTAGTCATTTTAAAATAGTTTCCACAAAAGTTGAGGGTTATTATTGTCCGTTCTGCAATGCTACTGTAAAGCTTAGCACGGCTAATCTTGGGGACCCACTGCCTCAACTGCTAACAATGGCAAATTGCCTAATGCATGAAGCTCCGAACTCAAAACAGCCTGGTTAGTCTAATAATGGATTCACGTACTGTGCAAGATGTATAAGAAATACTTATCTTCATACTACTCTGCCAAAAGCATGAATCTTTCCAAATTATATGACACGCCGCTTTAT
>JAYTTM010000977.1:0-3967 GCA_043745055.1 Chitinophagaceae bacterium
TAAAAATTGATGTGCCCTATTATTATTACTGTTATGAAAGGGCTTATGGCTTTAAAACATTATTTTATGGCAAAGCCACGGATGGTCTTGCCGGGCTAACTCCCGTTGGTACCGGCTGGAGTTGTTTCCAAAATGCTGCTGGTAATACCGTAGGGTGCGATTTGTTGCCTGCTGGTTGGTACACCGTTATATGTTACAACCAGGGACCCAGCTACGACAGTACTTTCAGGAGTTTAAACCTGGAAGGCAGATACAACAGTTCCGTTAGCTTTACCGACGAATTTAGAGTAACCATAACGCCTTCATGTCCGGAACCAAAGTATAACCGGCCGTACAAAGCATCAGTAAAAGCTGGCAACCTGCCACATTTAATTGAGTTGGTAAATAGAATAAACAGCACACCAGCCTACCCAAGAACTGATACTACCTATTTATTGCCAACGGAAAATTTTAACTGTACAGTGGATACCCCATTTGCCACCCATCCGGTAAAATCCTGCGAGGCTACGGCTAACCGGGTGGTGTATTATGTATTTAAAACCACGCAGCCATTGTTTTTACAAATTAATACCGGCGGCTATTTTGCTGCCTTGTACAATAAAGATGTAAGGACAGACTCTGCATTATTTGCTTCGCTAACTCCAATTCAATCATGTAATAATGGTGCAGGCTATATCCAATTTTGTTCTTTTCAACCCGGTACTTATACCTTGGTTGTTTTTGCAAAAGATGATAATATTTGCAGGTCAGTAACTCCTTCAATCTATATTGATGAAACAAATAAGTACTCCCGTTTTGACTATGCAAAAAATGCGTATGATTTTGGTGCTGTGCCACCAGACTCTGCCTGGCATTATGGTAAAACAGGAGATTTGAATCCATTGAACAGCGGCAGGGCCCCCAGTAATGATATATTTTATTGTACTACGGGGGCAGCAGCTACCGATCCTACCGAACCGCTTTGCGGTTCCATCATGCTTAATCCAAATGTTTATAGCGGCGGCCCTAATAAACCTTTGTACGATTCTGTTTTTACACCAGCCAATGGTGTGTCAAGAAGAAACCTGTGGTACACTTTTGTAATTAATGACCCTGGTTATGTTTATGTAAAGGTAGAAAGCAAAACTCCCGCAAGAGAGTACCAGCAAAAGTTTACAGTTTATCAAAGTAATGTAGATGGCAGTTTACCATTTAGTACTGTGGTAAGCACCGGAGAAATTGATTCAACAATTGCACAGGGCTTAAGGCCAATTGCTACCAATTTGCAAAACTATTATTACTGTGCCAACATTTATAATTCAGTGCAATTCTACAGGGATCCCTGTAGTGCTGTTCGCACAAGGTATTATGTATTGGTAGAGAATGTTTATGCCGAGCCCTATGAAAATGGCGGCACCTTACCCAATACACAAACTGAAGTTTCTGTGTTGATAGATTCTGTAACACTTGTATTGCCCAAACATGACCACTATTCCCAGGCTGGCGATATAGGTACAGTTGGTGTGGGTACTTTTAAAGGTGATGTAGATAATTTTTCCTGTGCAACAAAAGATGCAACGGATCCAATTTATTATTATGGTAATTCCGCTCAATGTCAAAAGACGTTGTGGTATAAGTTTACTTCTACCATCACCGGCAATATACGCTACAGGGCAAAAATTGATGGTGTTTATAAAAACGATTATTACAACATACAATTATTCAAACCCATTATCCCCGGCGACTCCAGCAGCAATGGATTGCAAATACAAGGCTACACTGGATATTATGATAATAGTACCAATACTTACTGGGCTGAATGTTGCGTAGCACCTGGTACTTATTATTTGCTGCTCACTGGTTGTGCCCAGGTAAATGAATTTGAATTTCCAGAAATACAATTGGTAGAAGCAGTGGGTGATTTTTGCAGCAGGGCAATTCCTGCTGTACTAAATGGAACTGGTGCTGTTACAGCATCGGTATTGGTAAATTGCCATACCATCGGCACAGACTATGGAGAATTTGGACCGGAGCTTACCTGTCCGCAGGGAGCAAAAACAGCTGACTACAAAAGCAGCTGGTTCCGTATGGATATTGGCGGCACTGATACATTGGATGTTACTGCCTATTTAGTTGAAAATACCAACGCAGCTAGCAGCGATATTAAATACAGGCTTATGACAGGCAACTGTGGTGCCATGCAGGAACAGAGTTGTGTACTGGATGCATTGACGCAAAACACCTATCAATGTTTAGCACCCGGGCAAAGCTATTTTGTGCAGGTATTTACACCCATCACAAAATTCAACCAGGCAGTAATTGGTACCATTGATTTAAAATTATCTGCTATCAAACATGCGGATACCTGTGCACCATTAGCCAATTGCCTGGCCAATGCCAATTTCACTTCTTTGTTTAATTGTACTACTGATGATTCTGTAAAATTTGTAAATTTCTCCACCTATGGCACCAGCATTAGTTATAAATGGAATTTTGGCTACAACGGACAAACCTCTAATGCAGTATCGCCCTCTTTCTTTTATCCGGCACTGCCCAACGATGTTACCTACACCGTAAAGCTGGTAGTAGAAAATACCAGTTGTAATAAAAAAGATTCGTCAATAAAAACAGTTACGGTTCCCGGCCGGCCTTATATAAATTTTGGCAATGATATTGACCGGTGCGATGGCTCACCCATAACCTTGAAAGCCACTTCACACCCGGGCGCAACTTATCTATGGCAAGATGGAAGTACAGCAGATACATTGAAAGTAGCTGCACCTGGCAACAACGATTATTGGGTAAAAATAAATTACAATAACTGCAGCAACACAGATACTTTAAAGGTTGTAATCAGCCCGATTGCGGCAAAGCCAATACAACAAATTATTTTATGTGCCGACTCTGTGTCAATCAATGCCAGCAGAGGGCAGGGTGAAACCTATCGCTGGAATACCGGCGCCGTTACAGCGGCTATTTTTGCAAGCAAACCCGGTGTATATTGGGTAGATATCAACTATTTTACCTGTACCTACAGGGATTCATTTGTTGTAAATAATGTAGTTACAGCAAGGCCATTGGGTAATGATACCAATGCCTGCTTAAACAACGCCGGCTATGTGCTGAATGCCCGTATTGCAGGAGCTGTATCCTACGCCTGGCAAGATGGAAGTATAGCTGATACTTTTAAAGTAACCACTCCCGGGCAATATGCAGTGAGTATCAATTTTGGCAATTGCTTGGTAAAAGATACCGTCAATATCAGTGGCTTTCCTGCAACGATAATTAACAGTCTTGACACAAATATCTGCTTCGGCTCATCATTTACGTTACCATGGGGAAAGATTGTGAATACGGCAGGGGTTTACAACGATACGGTTCGTTTTGCCGCAGGCTGCGATAGCCTTATACAAAAGGTAACTGTGGGCATTTATCCCAAACCCAATATTGGAACTGATACAACCGTGTGCCTGGTAACTTCCTATCCACTCAACGGCACCACGGCCGGAGCAGTTTCTTACACCTGGCAAAATGGAACTACTGCTGCAACCTTAAATGCTGTTTCGCCTGGATTGTATTGGGTAAGCGTAAACTTCGGAACCTGCAGCAGCAGGGATTCTATTATAATTTCCGGCTCTCCTGCGCCAAGTCTTAGCACTATAGACACCAGTATTTGCTTTGGCAATACACTCACTTTGCCATGGGGAAGGGTGGTAAATAGCAGCGGTATTTATGGAGATACCGTACGTACTTATAGTGGCTGCGACAGCATCATCCGAAAAGTTACGCTTACTGTACAACCCAAGCCAGCATTGGGTATGGATACCAGTGTAAGTATTTGTGGCAGTAACAGTTTTAATCTTACTACTGCTTATTTTACCACCGGGCTTACTACTAGCTGGACGTTGGCTGCAATAACAGTGGCTAATCCTGTTGCTGTCAATGCGCCGGGCATTTACCAATTGATAGCTGCCAACAGCAGTGGCTG
>JAYTTM010000978.1:0-1054 GCA_043745055.1 Chitinophagaceae bacterium
CAATGAAGAACTGGAGATTGCCACGCAGTGTTATCAGTTGCTGAATTAAATACTGTGAGATGTTTTGATATTCATTTTGGTTGGGTTTTAGACAGCATAATATAAGAAAAGACAAACTACAAAGGAAAACTTAAACTACATTTTGGTTATAAAAAAGTGGTTAGTTTTACAAAAATACCAACGATGAAAAAAAGTCTTTTGCTCCTGCTTTCCGTAGCCGCCTTTTGTATAGTAAAAGCACAGGTAGACAGCACTGCGTTATACCTGCAGTTTCCGAATGTACCGCCATTTACTATACAAACAGCACCAGACAGCGTCACTTTTGTAAAGGCCGATTTAAAGAAAAGAAAACCCACGCTCATCATCCTTTTTAGCCCCGATTGTGAACATTGCAAGCACGAGACCAAGCTATTAAAAACAGATATTGCACTGTTGAAAGATGTACAAATTGTAATGGTGAGTTTCCTCAATTTTGATTTGATAAAAAAGTTTTACGAAGATTTCCAGCTGGCAGATTATCCCTCCATCACCATAGGGCGGGACAGTAAATTCTTCCTGGGAACTTTTTATAAAATACACTCCTACCCCAGCATGTTTCTGTACAACAAAAAAGGGAAATTCGTACAGCATTTTGAAGGCAATGTGGAGATAAAGAAAATTGCAGACTCGATTGATTTGTGATTTGTGATTTGTGATTTGTGATTTTGGAAACATCAGTAATCTGCCTTAAAAACTGCTGCATACTTTATCAACCTTTCAACTCTATCAACCTTATCAACCTTATCAACCTTATCAACCAAATCAACTCTAACAACCTTTCAACCCTTAAACCATTTTCAATAATATTCAACCATTTTCAACCTCTTCAACCTCATCAACCTTATCAACCATTTTCAACAACATTAAACTACATTCAACCACATTCCACAGCATTTCCACCTACCTTTGTAAGGTAAAATTTTATAACATTTTAAACATATTTCAACATGAAAGTTACAGTTGTAGGTGCAGGCGCAGTAGGCGCTACCTGTGCCGATAATATTGCCCGGAAAGA
>JAYTTM010000979.1:0-1054 GCA_043745055.1 Chitinophagaceae bacterium
GATAATATACATTGCTCAATTGTGAACAGAAAGTACAAGAGTGCCCGTCCGAAACGGCTGGCCGGGCGGGCGACGCAACAAAAGCTAAATAATAATTCAAATGCCGGGTACAAAATATTTTTATAGTCAATTAACGAAAGCTTGCAACATGGAAAATAACAGGAGAAACTTTTTAAAACAATTAAGTACAATGGGTGCAGGCGTTGCTTTAGTTACCGCTACTCCCTTGCTGGCCGCTGCTGAAGAGGCAGCAGGTTATGATTCAATGGCGATGGATGATAAACCATTTACCATTTCTATTTTGCAAACTACCGATGTGCATTGCCAGGTGCATCCGCATGATGAATTGTTTTGGGAAAACGAAAAAGCTGTTTTTCGTAAAACGGGCGGCTATGCTCATTTGGCTACCTACTTTAAAAAAGAAAGAAAGAAAAATCCGAATACCTTTTTAATTGATACCGGCGATATGTTTCAGGGCAGTGAACTGAGTGTAAAAACTACCGGTAAAGCGATGGTGCCCATTTTAAATGAGCTGGGCTACAACCTTTACCTGCCGGGCAACTGGGAGGTTGTGTTTTATAAAAAAGCCATGCAAACTTTATTGGGGGCATTAAATGCACCAAAAGTTTGTGCCAATATGTATCATGATTTGGGTGAGGGAAAAAAAGGCGAACTCATTTTTCAACCGTATTATATCTGGAATGTAAAAGGAGTTAAAATTGGTTTTATTGGTTACACCGACCCACTGGTACCTATTCGTCAATCTCCATTGTACAGCAAAGGAATTATTTATTCAAAACCCGAAGAAAATCTGGCGCATTATGTTGATGTGCTTCGCAACCAGGAGCAATGTGCTTATGTAATGATTGTTGCACACCTGGGCTTATCACAACAAATTCATTTGGCCAATTTGCCCGAGTGTGAAGGGGTAGATTATATTTTGGGTGGCGATACACATGAAAGAGTAAGAAAGCCAATTGTTTGTAAATATGCCAAAGTGGTAGAGCCCGGTGCATTTGGTTCCTTTGTAGGTAAATTAAATCTTACTATACAA
>JAYTTM010000980.1:0-1053 GCA_043745055.1 Chitinophagaceae bacterium
GCATAACCTTTATCTTCATTAATAGAAGTAAGCCTTAATTCGTTTACCCACATCTCGCCGCAGGCGCTTGGGTTTCTGGCATTTTCAACACCAATTAAAATTCCCCTTACCTCTCCAAGATTAGGGTCGCCCATAATGGAATAGGTTTGTCCATTGGATTGGGCTACCCTGTAAGGCTCTGTTACAGATGCGCCGCTGGAGTTACGATCTGCCTTAATTTTTGGAAGCAAGGCAAGATCTACATTCAGGCTATTAAGAACATTCCAGAGTGAATCGTTGTAAGCATCCGAATTGGGATTTAAATTAGTATTTAGGGGGGTTAAAAACAGGGGTATCTTAATTTCATAATAGTTGTTGGCAAAATCGGTACCTATCCTTACCACCGCATTCAAATCTTTGTCCCGGATACTAGTGGGTGTTTTAATGTAATTTTCTGCATGAATATACATGGAGAGTTTTCCAAACTGTCTAAAATCTCTGTTGGCAAAAGTTTGTTGTACACCTCTAGAATCGCCTTTGCCCAGGTTGCAAAAACGAAGCGACATACTTTGCTCGTTCTGGAGCAGATTAACACCATTGTTGCTTTGTACTTGCTGCCGTTGTATTTCTCTTGGGGTGCGATAGGGCAATGGTGACCGCTTGTCGTTTTCTTCAATATTAACGCCATTTACAAAAAAATCCACATTAGTTGTAGGTGGCTGATAGTTGCCACTTTCATCAATTTTAAAAGGAAAACGACGCCATATGTTTCTGGTAAGCTCCAATTTGCCAAAGCGCATTACTACTGTACTGTCGAAGTCAGTTAAAAACATCCTGAAAAACCGTATCGATTTAAAATCAGGGATATTCCCTATCCTTTTATTGTAATTGGCAATTGGTATTCTAAACTGGTACCATGTTTCTGTACGACTGGTTCCATCAGGCAGGTTATTAATAGCAACTTCTTTTCTATCAACAATAAAATTATTTCCAATCTGCATCTGTCCGCTGGTATTGGGTTTGATGCTTACTATGTACTGAAAATACTCTTCCGTTTCATTCATGGTGTTATCC
>JAYTTM010000981.1:0-3953 GCA_043745055.1 Chitinophagaceae bacterium
ATTTTGTTTGTTGCACAAAAATAGCGGTTGAACAGAATTAATTTATGCCAGCAAGTTATTTAAAGTGTTTTAAAAGGTTCGATACAGTGGTTGCTTCAGGCAATAGTAACAAAACGATACCGAACGGAGTCCGGCGCCTGATGGAGTAAGTTATTTAAATTGTTTTTAAAGGTACGTTATGTGCTTGTTTCAGATATTAGTAACAAAAAGACACCAGACGGAGTCCGGCGCCTGGTGGAAAGTTGAAATAGAATTTCATCGAACCCTTGATTTAGTTCCTCATTCATTGGCTATGTCATTTTATAGGTTTCTTTTTTTTGTCAATTGTAAATAAGTCTGCTGTGTATTTTTCGTAAAGGTCAAATAAAAATACCATTCTGTTGGCTTCACTTGTAAAGGCTTGTGGCCTGTAAGCCAGGTCCACTGCTTTGTCTAACTCATTGTGTGCTTTTATTAAAACTGGTGGCATTGTTAAAGGATCGTAAAGGTCGGCCAATGAACTGTTTGGAAATTGCAGCCTTGCATCCAATACTTTTTGTGCCGCCGTTTCTATCGCTTTTATTTGTTTGTCTGTTGGATTTTGAGGCCAAGAGAAATTATTATACACAATAGTGTTTGAATAACTGTAATCACTTTTCATCCTTCCACATGTAGCTCTCATCCATGCCATGTGCATCGTGGAGGTTAAAATTCCAAAATGAAACAATGTAGTATTGGGTATAACAAATGTTTTATCAGATACGATGTAATCTTTAGTTAGGTATGCTATCGGAATATATCTTCTATTTTCTGATGAAACCTTTGGGATGACGAGAAAATCATTTTCGGGTTGTCTTTCTTCTGCAAATAAATAGGGCAATTCAGCCATCTTTTTTGTTCCAATTCTTGTACTGATTTCTCTGAACTCCTTTACTGCTTTAAATCTTTTCTGAAATTCCTTTACCTCTCTGAAATCAGTTGGGTTTACATTCTTCAACCAAATGCACCATCGGGTAACATTATTAATGAAATCATCACCGCTAATAAATCGGCTAAAATACTTTTCTATCGATTTGTTCTGAACAACAAGTTCTTTTTTTTCATCGTCTTTTAAAATCAAAAAGCCACCATCTCTTGCTGCACTTCCTGATTGCATTTTTGGAACTTTGCAAATTGGTTGTGAGATTGACATTAAGACAAGGTCTTTCCCTTCTACCAAGTAAGGGTTTATATTTTTTACTTTTATTGCATGGGCTTCGCTTTTGATGCTTTCATACTCATAAATTGTTTTATTGGGAATGTCAAAATTTGCAAATCCAATAATAACTACATGCACTGCAGCATTTCCCTTCGCTTCATTACTCCAGCTAAAAGTTCGGTGTGCAAAGTGGATTTTTACTTTGTATAGATTATAAAGAATTGTCCACAATATTCCTGGTTGTTCACCTTGCGTTATAGAGTTGGTTGAGACAAATGCGACTTTGCTATTTGTATTCATTATTAATTGCCCTGCCTTCTTATACCAAGCAGCTACGTAATCTAACATTCCATAACTCTTAAGACCAGAAAAGATTAACTCCATATCTTTTTTCTGCGTTTCTGTTTGATAAGCACTTCCGATAAAAGGCGGATTTCCTAATATATAATCAAATGAGTTTTTAAAAGTAATTTTCTCCGCACCAAAATTCCTTTCATCAATTATAGTTAGGCTTTTTGTTCTAACATTTATTGTTTGATATTCCGCTTGTGGTTCATTTAAAATTAAGGTGGTATTTTCAGATTCTATTTCAAGAATTTGTTTTTCTAATAAATCACTCCACTCCATTTGTAACGCATTTCCATGTACAATTTTAGCCGCCTTTTTAAGTGGCAACCTCACAAAGTATTGCCCAAACTCATTGCTTATTTGCATATTCATTTGGTGGTCTATCAACCACATGGCAACCTCGGCAATTCTTGCAGGAAATTCTTCGTATTCAATTCCGTACATCATATCAACATCAAGCCAGATAATATCTCTTACGTCAATTACTCGTTGTCCTGATTTATGTAATACTCTTAAAATCTCCAATTCTAACAAACGCAACTCCCGGTAGGTGATAACCAAAAAATTACCACAACCACAAGCAGGGTCAAGAAATTTGAGTGTGCTTAGTTTTTTATGAAAGTCGGGAAGTTTGTTTTTGTTGTCTTTTATGCTTTCAAATGTTGCCCAAAGTTCGTCAAGGAACAGCGGTTTAATGAGTTTTAAAATATTGGTTTCGCTGGTGTAATGAGCTCCTAAGTTTCTCCGTTCTTTTGGGTTCATTACGCTTTGAAACATGGAGCCGAAAATAGCTGGTGATATTTTACTCCAGTCAATATAACAACAGGCTAACAACGCTTGCCGCATTTTGCTATCAAAGCTTGCTGTAGGCAAGTTTTCTTCAAATAATTTCCCGTTTACGTAGGGAAAATCTGCCAACTGCTCATCGAGGTTTTTAAAGCGATTTTCTTTTGGTGTATTTAAAACTTGAAAAAGTTCTTGCAATTTAGATGCAAGGTCGCTGCCATCTTCATTGGTTCGTTGTTCAATGTATTCTTGAAATTGTTGCTTGTTAAAAATAGTGGTGTCCTCTGCAAACAATAAAAACAAAATACGAACCAAGTAAACTTCTAATGGATGCCCCGTGTAACCAATTTCTTCTAATCGGTCGTGTAGTTTTCCCATTAACTCGGCTGCCTTTATGTTTGCCGGATCTTGCGCTGCGTAAACTTTTTTTGAGTAACCTAAGATGTAGCCAAAATGCTGAACATTACTGATAAGTTCTTTTAATTTGAACGCAACAATTTTATTTTCTTCAAGGTCGTACAGTCTAAAATTCTCAAAGTCTGAAATGAGAATATATTTTGGCAGTTCGTGTTCTTTCAGTCCGTGTAAATAATCTTTGGCTTGTGTAAAAGCTTTGTCAAGATTTTTACCCCGACTTTTCATTTCTATTAAAATTGTTCCTTTCCAAAGCAGGTCAATATAGCCATCTTTGTCGTCCAGTTTTTTTACCCGATGTTCAAAAGTCGAAACTCTTTTGCTGCTAATTCCAAAAACGTTGAAGAACTCAAACAGGAAAGGTTTTGCGTCTGCTTCTTCGTTGGAAGTGTCGGCCCATTCTTTTGAAAAGTTTAAGGCTCTATCTTTTATTTCATTCCAACTTAATGCCATAATTTTTATGTACGAATATAAAGAATGTTAAGGTAATTTAGGGTGTTCAATACACATTGCACGCTACGTTTGTATAGTTGGCCAAAAAAATAAACTATTGCCTCAATACATCCAAAACAGTTTGAATAAAAATTACCACCAACCTATCACGCCGATAAAAGCCCAATAAAGCGATACTGTACAAGAGTGCGACGCCAATGAAGCTTAATAGTAATTCCTTCGCCGGGCTCCAAAAAAAGCTTTAATTCTTTAAAATGGTAAATTCACATCGGCGGTTTAGCTGGTGATTTTCTTCGTTGTTGCCGGGGGCAATTGGTTTGGTTTCGCCGTAGCCGTGGCTGATGATTCGGGTGGGGGAAATGCCTTTAGAGAGGATGTATTCCATTACGGATCTTGCCCGGTTGTCACTGAGTTTAAAATTATACTCGTCGCTGCCTCGGCTGTCGGTGTGGGCACTCATTTCTATTTCGATGGCGGGATTTTCTTTTAGCAGTGTTACCGTCCGGTCAAGCTCTACAAGGCTTTCGGCACGCAGGCTCTATTTGTCGAAATTGAAGAACACATTGTTGAGCCTCACCACGCTGCCTATTTCGATGGGCACCAAATAAAGGTCTTTGTGAATTTCTTTGTCGTTGGCTTTTGCAAAACTATCGACGTTGAAGTTTTTGCTGATGGCAAAAAAATGATCGGCCTGTGCATGAATGTTGTAATTTTTATTGTAAGGTAATACCATTTTAAAAGCGCCATCGGTTGGGTTGCTGTTGCCGGTGCCTGC
>JAYTTM010000982.1:0-1052 GCA_043745055.1 Chitinophagaceae bacterium
CCTGGTGGGCAAGCCGATTTGATTATTTAATTTAAATAAATGATTGACTACCGATTCTCCGGTTTCATCTGCAAGCTCCATTGCCTGTGCCATACGCCTTAATGGTTCTTCTAATCCCGGTGCATTAAAACGCATGCCATACGGCAGATTTACTGCATTGGCAAGGCCATGATGTGTATCCAGCAAAGAGGAGAGTGGATGCGCCAAAGAATGCACCACGCCCAACCCTTTTTGAAAAGCTACGGCACCCATTAAAGATGCAATCATCATTTTACTCCTGCTTTCCAAATTGGGATTGTTAACTGAGGTAACAATTGATTGGTTAATTAAACGAATGCCTTCCAGTGCAATGCCTTCTGCCATGGGATGAAATCCTTTGGCAATAAAGGATTCCATGTTATGCGTTAATGCATCCATGCCAGTAGCTGCCGTTACAAAAGCAGGTAGTTCCATGGTAAGTAACGGATCTGCAAAAACAATTTTTGCCAATAATTTAGGTGAAAATAAAATTCGTTTAAGATGCGTATCATCTTCAGAAATGATGGCGCTCCTGCCTACTTCGCTGCCGGTACCACTGGTGGTGGGGATAGTAATAAAATAAGGCACTGCTTCAGTTACAAATTGATCACCGCCAATTAAATCATCATAGTCAAATAAATCCCGGTGATGATTGATCCGTAAAACGATGGCCCTTGCTACATCCATAGCTGCGCCGCCGCCAATACCAATGATGCAGTCCCTGTTGGTTTCTTTGTACACTTCGCCGCCTTTTAGCACATCACTCTTAACCGGATTTTTATGAATGTCTGAAAATACTTCTACCGAAAATGATTTTGCAGTGAGGCCGTTTTTTATGGTTGAAAAAAAATCCAGTCCGCTCACCATGGGGTCGGTTACCAGCAATGGTCGGCTTAATCCATTTGCTGCCAAATGTTCCGGTAATTCCTTTACGGAACCTGCGCCAAAACGAATGACGGTTGGGAAATTGTATTGCCTGATGGTATTAAAGTCTGTCATAGTTTTTTTATTTTTTTTCGTCTGTCTTTTGATCT
>JAYTTM010000983.1:0-14931 GCA_043745055.1 Chitinophagaceae bacterium
CATGTGTAGAATAGCAGGCATTGTAAATAAATCATTAACGGCAGCAGAACGGCAGCATATGGTAAAAGATATGTGTACCGTATTAAAGCACGGCGGGCCGGATGATGAAGGTATTTATACAAACGAAGCTGGGCACATAACAATAGGGCACCGAAGGTTGTCGATCATTGACGTAAGCAATGGTGGCCACCAGCCTATGAGCTATGCAAATGAAAGATATATTATCAGCTATAACGGCGAATTGTATAATTATGCCGAAATAAAAAAGCAACTAATAAAGGCAGGTTTGCACTTTAACACTCAAAGTGATACAGAGGTTGTATTAGCTGCATATACAGCCTGGGGTACGGCTGCGTTTGAAAAATTTAACGGGATGTTTGCCCTTGCCATACTCGACAGAGAAACCAGTACTATCATCCTCGCCAGGGACCCATCTGGCATAAAGCCTTTATATTATGCCATCACCAACCAAGGGCTTGCATTTGCATCGGAAGTAAGGGCTTTTAAAAAAATCCCTTATCTGCAGAAAGAAAATAAACACTGGCAGGTGTATTTTATGGCCTATGGTCATTTACCAGAAACGGTAACTACTTTACAACAAGTAATGCCATTAGAAAAAGGCTGTTACTTAACTTATACTATTTCTAGTGCTGCTGTAAAAATCACTAACTTTTTCAGGTACAGCTATATTGAAAAAATTAATAACCGCTCCGTTGCAATTGAAGTGGTTAAACAGCAATTGGAAAAAGCTGTTGAAAGGCATTTAATATCCGATGCGCCCATCGGTGTTTTCTTAAGCGGGGGACTCGATTCCAGCATTATTACCTTGCTGGCAGATAAAAAGCAACAGCATTTAAATGCCGTTTCCATTTATCTCGAGAGCAACCAGTTTTCTGAAAAGAAATACCAGGATAAATTGATACAACAATTATCCTGCGCTCACCACCAGTTTTTATTAAAAGAAGAAGATTTTCATACATTTTTACCCACCATCATACAAGCAATGGATTTACCCTGTTGTGATGGTATCAATAGCTGGTTTATCAGTAAATATGCAAAGGAAAGTGGTTTAAAAGCTGTCCTGTCGGGCATTGGAGGCGATGAGTTGTACGGCGGCTACCCTTCATTTAATAGAATTGGTAAAGCGCTGTTGTTGCAGCAATTGCCCGATAAGGTATTAAAAGCAGGCAGGTTATTGAGTTCAAGACTACTAAACCGCATGGCCTATTTAAGCATAGCAGGCCCAGTAGGCCGCTATCTATTTTTAAGGGGACAGTTTATTCCTGTGGAAATAGCCAGTCATTTGGGTTTGGATGAGACCGAAGTTTGGAGCATATTAAAATCGCAACCCATTGTACCCAATATTGACTATTTAACTCCGCCTAACCAGGCTAGCTGGCTCGAAACAAATTTGTACATGCAAAATCAATTACTGAGAGATACAGACGTGATGAGTATGGCACATGGCATTGAAATGAGGGTTCCCTTTTTGGACAAGGAGTTTGTACAACTTTCCCTGCAAATAAGTTCTGGAGTAAAATACAGTGGTAAATTAGGTAAGCAGTTGCTCATTGATGCCTATAAGGAAACCCTGCCGGAAATAATCTGGAACAGACCCAAAATGGGATTTGCCTTTCCATTTAAAGAATGGTTTAGCAACCCACAGTACAGCAGATCCCAAACCGGTAAAGATTTATCAGCTATTCATGCTCGCTTAAAGAACAACCAGTTACATTGGTCGCAGTTTTTTACATTGTTAATGCTTGAAGATTACCCACATGCACATTAACGTACTTTTTTTAACACTGAGGGTTTTTTCTGCCACAGGTGGGATTGAAAAAGTGGGCCGGGTGGTGTGTAAAGCTTTAACTGATTTAACTGCCGGTAATCAATTGAGCAGGTTGGCGGTGTATTCCATGTATGATGAAGTAAATGAAGTGAATGAAAAATATATAGCTCCCAATAAATTTAAAGGATTCGGCCAGCGAAAATTTCAGTTTGTACAGGCAGCGGTAAAAAAAGGTTGTACATCTAAGGTGGTTATTTTAAGCCATATCAACCTACTGATGATTGGATATTTAATTAAATTATTTTCTCCCGGCACAAAACTTATTTTAATTGCTCATGGTATAGAAGTATGGGAGCCGCTGTCAGGCTATAAGAAATATATATTGAACAAGAGCGACAAAATTATATGCGTTAGTGAATTTACCCGGCAAAAAATGGCCAGTTTATATAACCTGCAACCGGAAAAGCTACTAGTTTTAAATAATTGCCTTGATCCCTTTTTATTACCGGAACAAAATGTTAATAAAGACGAAAAGCTGCTGAGTAACCTGGGGTTTACCAAAACCGATGTGGTACTGATGACACTTACCAGGCTTTCTTCCAAAGAATTATACAAAGGCTACGATCAGGTATTGGAATCAATTCATTTATTAAAAGAAAAATACCCCTCCATCAAATACCTGATAGTAGGTAAATACGATGCGGCAGAAAAACAGCGAATAGATGATATAGTAGTAAGACTGTCGCTTCAACAACAGGTTGTTTTTACCGGATACATTCCAGATGAAGAACTTTCCAGGCACTATCAAATTGCAGATTTATATGTAATGCCTAGTAAAAAGGAAGGCTTCGGGATAGTCTTTATTGAAGCCATGTTATACGGCTTGCCGGTAATTGCCGGTAATAAAGATGGATCAGTAGATGCATTATTGAAAGGCCGATTGGGTGTATTGGTGGATCCCGATGACCAGGCAGCCATTACCGAAGCCATTAAGAAAGTAATACTTAACTCAAAAGTATATAAGCCCAACCGGCAATTATTGATGCAGTATTTTGGGTTTGATGTGTACAAACAAAAATTACAAGTTATTTTAAAAGAAGTGACAGGCTGAAACGTAGTCAAAAAAAATAAAACATCAGGCGTAAGACTTCGAACTGTTTCTCTTTGTTAAAAAAATAAGCCTTTTATTAGCCCTGTTATTGTAAGTAATAAAAATGGTTCTGCAGATACTTTGTGCAAAGGGCAACTGGGCAAAATAGTAAATCCAGATAATTAGTAAGAAATAAAAGCACCTATTGAAAAGATAATTTTGAATGAACAATGTTAAACCCAAATCATAAATTATTGATGTACTATTTTAGTTACGATAATTATAAAATAACGCTAGCCCCTTCGTTTGGGTATTTTTATATATGAGTGAAGAAAGCAAGGAGTGGGATATCATTATTGCCAAAGGCTTAACAGCTAAAAATTACTGGAAAGATATCTGGCGATACAGGGAGCTGTTCTACATACTAAGTTGGCGTGATGTAAAGGTAAGGTATAAACAAACTGTAATTGGAGCAGCCTGGAGTATTATACGGCCATTACTTACCACCATTATTTTTTACATAGTATTTAGCCGCATTGCTAAATTACAAAACCCAGGTAAAGCTCCATATATTCTGATGATATTTGCTGGTATGCTGCCATGGCAATTTTTTAGTAATGCATTAAGTGAAGCCAGTAACAGTCTTATTGGTAATTCAAATCTTATTACAAAAGTATATTTCCCCAGAATGATCATACCAGCCAGTTCCGTAATTACCAGCCTTGTTGACTTTGGTATTACATTCCTGATGATGATTGTAATGATGGTTTGGTATCAATTTGCACCTGGCTGGCATATTCTCCTGCTGCCTGTATTTATATTGCTTGCATTTACTTTTGCCTTTGGTATCGGTCTGTTTTTAACGGCACTCAATGTAAAGTACCGTGATTTCCGCTATATCATTCCCTTTATAATTCAGTTTGGTTTATACATCACACCCATAGGTTTCAGCAGCGGAATTGTACCGGAAAAATGGAGAGCTTTATATTCACTTAATCCGATGGTTGGTGTAATTGATGGGTTCAGGTATTGTTTGCTGGGCGATACAATTCAGTGGAGATCATTTTTATTCTCTTTCCTGATCAGCTTATTTTTTCTTTTTTTAGGCGTATTCTATTTTCGTAAAATGGAAAAAACATTCGCAGATAATATTTAATTATGTCCACGATTATAAAGGTAGAAAATCTTTCAAAAAAATTTATTATTGCACATGAAGGCAAAGAGAAATATGTGGCATTAAGAGATGTATTAGCCAGCAAGGCGAAAAATATATTTGAAAAAGCAAAAAAGGAGAAGCCAACGAAAGAAGAGTTTTGGGCACTGAAAGACGTGAATTTTGATGTACAACAGGGAGATAGGGTGGGAATTATTGGAAGAAATGGCGCCGGCAAAAGCACCTTACTTAAAATACTTAGCAGGATTACAGAACCAAGTTCAGGTACGTTGAAAATTAAAGGCAGGGTAGCATCCCTGCTGGAGGTGGGCACAGGCTTCCATCCTGAATTGACAGGAAGAGAAAATATATTTTTGAATGGAGCTATATTAGGCATGAGCCGGGCAGAGATCCGGAGAAAATTTGATGAGATCGTTGCATTTGCAGAGGTAGAACAATTTTTAGATACCCCGGTAAAAAGATACAGTAGTGGAATGTACGTGCGGCTTGCCTTTGCTGTGGCTGCCCATCTTGATCCGGAGATATTGATTGTAGATGAAGTATTAGCAGTAGGTGATGCACAGTTTCAAAAAAAGTGCCTCGGCAAAATGGAAGACGTGAGTAAAAACCAGGGAAGAACGGTTTTGTTTGTTAGTCATAATATGGGTATGATAGCTCAATTGTGTAATACAGGAATGTTGTTAAATAAAGGCCGAATTGAGGCACATGGTTCTATTTATTCGATTGTAGATAAGTATATTAGTAACAGCGGTAATCACAATTCCAATGTATATTCAATTTCTGATACCGATGCAATTACCAAAAGCAATTATTTTAATAAAATATCTGTATTGAACACGGATAACGTTGTAACATCCGATTTCTCTTTCGATGAACAAATCAAGTTTTCTTTTGATTTTACCTTAAAAGAGATAATTCCAAATTTGCATGTTGGGATAGCTATGTTGAATAAGTTCCAAAATAGAGTTTTTACCATACTTAAGCCGATTACTTATTTTGAGGCTTATAGCTATCAAAAGTATCGTGGAGCAGTGGTATTGCCATCTTCTTTGATTGCACCTAATTCATACTCATTTGTTTTTCAAATTTGGGCCAATGGTGCTGATGTATCAAACTGTGATAATTTAGAGAATATTTGTCCTATTAAGATACACGATAATGGAACCGAGTATGCTGTATATGAAGGATATGATTACGGAAATGTGATACTTCACCCGAAATGGTCAGATTTATAAAACAAGATTGGGTAAAAAATATTAAAACCGAATATTTGTATTTATAAAATGAAGAAAAATAAATGAGGCTATATGTTTAGGAAAATACAGAATCAATTTTGGAAATTTTCCTGGTTTTTAAATAACTATCGTCACATTGTCCCTGGCAATAGATTGATTCCTGATGTTTTTCACGGCCCGATTACTTACATGGCTGACAGTATAGTGACCAGCAATAACTGCGATTTCATTAATGAAGAAAAATTTAAAGCAGCCTACAAAGTCGCTTCAGATACTATCAATAGTGGATACTATGATATGCCTTGGCGAGTATATATAGCTTGTACACTTGCTAAAATGGTGAAAAAGCTGCCGGGTGATTTCGTAGAATGTGGGGTAAGTACTGGCGCATTGTCTCGTGCAGTAATAGAGTACATTGATTTTTCCTCTTTAGGTAAGACATTTTATTTGTTAGATACCTATGAAGGTCTTGTCCCTGAACAAATAACTGAAAAGGAATTTGACGCAGGAATCAATGATTATCTCGGAAGCTATAAAAATAACTACGAACAAGTACTTGAGACTTTTAAATTATTCCCCATAAAAATAATTAAAGGAGCCATTCCAGGCACACTTAAGCAATGCGATGCCCAAAAAATTTGTTATTTGTCGATTGATATGAACGTAGTGGAACCTGAAATCGCCGCTGCAAATTTTTTCTGGGATAAAATGGTCAATGGGGGTGTTATTATACTCGATGACTATGGCTTTGCAAAGCACATAGAGCAAAAAAAAGCATTCGACCAATTTGCTAAAGAACGAGCAGTGGATATACTATATTTACCGTCAGGACAAGGTATTATTTTTAAGCCTTAATGCAGTACGGTCTTCTATTTTATTGTATTAAAATTTCTATATGAATTTGACGGAGTACAATGAGTATTTATATGACCAGAAATTCTCCTCTGACCTACAAGTGTTATATAATGTTCAAAAAAAAGTAACAGTTAAGATGGATTATATTAAGAAGTTCATTCAGGATAAAAAAGTAATCGATATCGGTTTCGCTGATCATTATAATTTAATAGAGACAAGATTAAAATATAACGAATGGGTTCACCACAGTTTCAGAAACTGGGCAACTAAAATTGTTGGCGTTGACATTGATCCTAAAGCGATTAATTACGTAAAAGAAAAATTCAACTATACAGACGTTTATTGTCACGATATTACCGACGCCAATTTATTGCAACCCATTATAGATGATCAATGGGATTATATTATTCTTAGCGAGGTTTTGGAGCACATACCGGATCCAGCCTTTTTCTTGCGAAGGGTTAGAGAAAATTATGGAACACATGTAAATAAAATGATCATAACTGTACCAAATGCTTTTGGTCTTATTACACTTAGATCTGTTTTTAATCGTGTAGAACGGATAAATTCCGATCACAAGTTTTGGTTTAGTCCTTATACTTTAGCAAAGGTGGTAATAGCAGCAGGACTTGAAATAGAAGAATTTACTTTATGCAATTCCTATTATAAATTGAGTTTCTGGGAACGCATACTTGTCAAACGCTCACCCCTTTTTCATCACACTTTGGCTATGGTGGTTAAATTTTAAGGAATTTCCATGAAGATTTTATTTGTTGCCATGCCTTTCAGTATTCATACGGCAAGATGGCTGTCTCAGTTGACACATACCGGATGGGATATTCATTTGTATTCTTCTATGCCGGGATACTTACCGCACGATTTTATCTCAGATATTACTTTCTATGATAACTTTTATCTATTACAGGGTTCGCCGACAAATAAAAATAAATTTAAATCCCCCACTTTACACGCATTTTCATTTATTAAAAACCAGTTTGCTAAAAAGATAATTCGCAAAATAGCGGGAGTCACTAAAATACAAAGATCGGCTATAGATCAACTATCTGAAATTATACATGGTTTGAAACCGGACATAATCCATTCTTTTGAAACACAGCACTCCGGATATTTGGTAACCGAAGCAAAAAAAAAATACGGTTCTGGATTTCCTGTATGGATACATTCAAATTGGGGTATTGACCTACATTTTTTTGGAAAACTAAAAAAACATATCCCTCTTATTAAAGAGACACTATCGGCTATTGATGTTTTAGTAGTGGAAGGTAGGCGAGACGAAATGCTAGCTCGTAACTTTGGTTTTAGGGGATTGGTTGAATTTTTCCCGAGTGTGGGCGGTGGATTTATTATACCCGACATTCATAAAATAATTACTTCAAAAAGAAAAAAGATATTAGTAAAAGGAATGCAGGATTTGGTAAGAAGAGGGCTTGTTGCGTTAAGGGCCTTAGAAAGGTGTGCAGATCTACTTGAAGAGTATGAGATAGTACTATATAGTTCAAATGAAATTACGCAGGCGGCAGCGGAACTGTTTTTTTTTAATACCGGTAAAAAAATAACTGTAATAAATCATATGTCACACGGAGATATGTTGCAGTTGAATGCTGAAGCAAGATTGAATATTTGTGTAAACATGAGTGATGGTCTTCCAAATGCCATGCTGGAAGCGATGATGATGGGGGCTTTTCCTATTCAATCTTACACCTCTGTTGCTGATGAATGGATTGAACACGAGAGAACCGGTATGCTAATACCCCCAGAAGATCCAGATATAATTGAAATGGCGATACGGAAAGCCTTAACAGACGATGAAATGGTTGATAATGCTGCCAGGGTTAATCGCAAAAAAATTAGTGAACAATTGGACTATGAAAAAATAAAAATAGCCGCCCAGAGTTTATATACTAGCGTCATAAAACTACCTCATTAAACATGATTAACGTAACCAAATCCTTTCTTCCACCATTAGAAGAATACGTCAAATACCTCGAGGGTATTTGGGAAAGAGGGCACCTAACCAATCAGGGACCTCTGGTCACGGAGCTTGAAGAAAAAATAAAGCAATACCTGGGCGTTAAACATTTCTTCTATTTAAACAACGGCACAATTGCTTTACAAATAGCTATAAAAGCGCTGGGGCTAAAAGGAGAAATTATCACCACCCCTTTTTCTTATGTGGCCACCACATCCTCCATTTGCTGGGAGCAATGCAACCCTGTATTTGCGGATATTTCTCCAGATGATTTTACCATTGACCCATACAAGGTTGCAGCAGCTGTTACGCCAGCTACTACAGGTATCCTAGCTACACATGTATTTGGAATTCCATGCAAGGTAGAAGCGATAAAGGATATTGCAGATAAAAATGGGTTAAAGGTAATTTATGATGCAGCACATGCTTTTGGGGTGCAATATAAAGATGGCAGTGTGCTTAATTGGGGAGACATATCAACCCTTAGTTTTCATGCCACAAAACTATTTCATACTATAGAAGGGGGTGGTATTGTAACCAATAATGATGAATTGGCGCACCAGATATCTTACATGCGAAATTTCGGTCACAAGGGACAAGAAGATTTTTGGGGGATCGGAATCAATGCAAAGGCTTCCGAATTTCATGCAGCAATGGGGCTTTCAATGTATCCACATATACAACAAATAATTGCAGACCGAAAGACACTCTCCGCAGCTTATGACGAATATCTCTTTACAACAGATACATTATTAAAAAAACCTTTTTTATCCAAGGAGGTTACTTATAATTATGCCTATTACCCGGTATTGTTTCAAACAACAGAACAATTGCTGATGGTAAGAGATAGTTTAAATGCTGCGTATGTGTATCCACGCAGGTATTTTTATCCATCGCTTAATACACTCAATTATATTGAACAAAAGCAACAAATGCCTGTCTCTGAATCTGTTGCTTCAAGGATATTATGCCTGCCTCTTTTTGCGGAACTAAGTACTGACAATATCCGCAGAATATGCAATATTATTAATGAAGTTTTAATTTATAATTAATCAAATGCTTATTGCTGGTGCCAGGGGCCATGCTCTGGAAATATTAGCGGTTCTTCATGAAAACAAATACGCAGGGAAGCTATTTTTTTTTGATGATATAAATGAAGTTGCAGATGGGGCAATGGTTCTGGGTAAATATCCAGTTATTAACAGTACGGGAAAACTAGGCAGCATATTTATCGAAGATGCCTCATTTATCATTGGTATTGGCGGTACAGTTTCCCGTCAAATCATTTCAGATAAGCTGATTAAGCATGGGGGTGTTTTGCAAAGTATCATTTCACAATCTGCTTTTGTTGGAGTGGAAAATATACTATTGGGCGTTGGTATAAATATTATGCCTGCTGCAGTGATTACTACAAATGCTTTCATTGGAAAGGGGACACTGGTTCATGTACATTGCAGCATTCATCACGATGTAGTAATTGGTGACTATTGTGAGCTTTCTCCTGGCTGCAGGATACTGGGTAATGTTAAAATAGGAAACCAGGTTACTGTAGGAGCCGGCGCAATTATACTGCCTCATGTAAGCATTGGGGATAATGCTGTTGTGGGTGCTGGAGCTGTTGTTACAAAAAATGTATTGCCTGCGCAGAGAGTAGCTGGCGTACCAGCTAAAGCTATACAGTATTGAAAAAGCAGTTAGGAAAGCTGGCCCCAAAAGCAATTAAAATAGGCTATCGTTTATTTAGGTACAGGAATGAATGGAACAAATTTTGCAGAGAATTTGGCATTCGTAAAAAGCAAAATCAATTACTTAAAGAATTGTACCTGGTTGCTCAGGAAAAACTAATTGTTTTTATAGTACCTGGCAGCGACTGGGCTACAGGCAATGACAAGATAACTGGCGGCACAATATCTATTGTTTCTTTGTGTGAAGAAACTGCTGCTCTGAAGGAAATACACGGTGCACAAACAATAATGTGCACTATCAATGGGGAACACCTGCTGCTTAAACACAGTATGTTTAGCAATAAAACAACCGTCTACCGTTTTGAACAGCTCGCTGATTTTTTTATAGGAACAAGATCTGTTTTGTTTCATGTACCGGAATTACTTGTTGATTGGTTTTTGCAGTCGCTAACGCCCAAGGATAAAAAATGGTTTAGGAAAATGACCGAGGTACACGTCAATATCATGAATCAAAATATCAGGCTGATGCCGCCTCCTTCAATACTTGGCAAGCTTAAACAATATGTAAATAAGCTTACCATTACCACCGCACATCAAAAATATTGTACCAGTTATTATCGGGATTATTACGGAGTTCCAGTGCATAAATTCTCTGTTTGGATCAGCCCTGAGCAATACCATTATAAACAATGGCATGATAAAAAAAACCTAATGGTAGTATCGCCAGATCAGCATCCTTTAAAAGAAGCTATTTTAAGTGAACTGCAAGCAATGGGTACGCTGGAAATACAAATAGTTCAAAACCTTACATATACTCAATACAAGGAGCTGATTGCAGATGCCAAATGGTCGCTCACTTTTGGCGAAGGGCTGGATGGATATTTTATAGAACCCGTTTTTAGCGGAGCTGTATCCTTTGCTATATATAATGAAGATTTTTTTACAAAAGATTTTGAACAATTAGAAACAGTGTATCCATCAGTAACCAAACTTCAGTCTCAGATAAGTATTGCAATGAAGGCATTGGATCATAAAAATATATTTTTAGCATACCAGCAGCAGCAGTTTGATTTATGTGCCAGCCATTACAGCATGGAGCAATACAGGAAAAATATAGCAGCATTTTATAAAAATGAATTCACTTTTGCCTGATTTGCCAGCCGTTCAGCCTCTTGTTTCGGTTATAACTATTTCTTACAATTCCTCCAAATACGTGAGGGATGCAATAGAAGGGGTGCTGGCTCAAACTTATACTAATATTGAATATATTATTGGTGATGATTGCTCAACAGATAACACCTGGGATATTATACAGGAATATAATGATGAAAGAATTAAGGCTTATAGAAATAAAAGCAACCTCGGAGAATATCCCAATAGGAACAACGCAATTTCACTGGCTACTGGTAAATATCTTTTGTTCATTGATGGCGATGACTACCTCTATCCTTATGCGTTGGATTTTTATCTGAAACATGCTGAAGCCAACCAAGATTGCGCTATTGTTATACAAAAAGGTTATCAGAACGATATTATATTTCCTTTAAAGGTTCTTCCAAATGATACTTTTGAAGATTGTTATTATGGAAAAAATCTTTTATCTTCTGGTCTTGCAAGTAATTTCTTTAGGGTTGATGTATTAAAATCGTCAGGAATGCTTTCCGAAAATTATATAACAGGCGATGTGGAAATACGTCAGCGTATAGCTTTTAAATATCCTGTGATGTATGTGTTTGGCAACCTTGCTTTTTCAAGGGAGACGCCTAGTCAAGCTTCAAGTAAGCTATCTGGTGGAAAAGGGATGCTTGAATCTCTTATGTATATCAAAAAATTAACAAAAGAACCAAATAGCATAATCTCCAATGAGTCTTTATTAATTGCGTTGGCACATGAAAAATATTCTATTGCCAGCACTGCTATAAAAAAAATATTCCGCTTAAAATTTAAAGATGGTTTCCTGTTACTTTTTAATTGTGAAATTTCACCAATAACTTATATTAAATTTCTAATGAAAAAAAAGGCTAAAAGAAACTGGAATTATTCTCCTTCCAATCCCAAAAAAGACTCAAGTGTAATAAACCCCTTTTTACCCCTTAATAATTTATGATGTTTGATAATACTGTAAAAGATTACCTGCTTGGAAATAAATTTTCAAACAGTTTACGGGTAAAAGTTGCACAAAGGGAAACCAGTATTACATCCCGGCTTGATAAGCTGGTAGAACTTTCTGCCGGTAAGAAAGTGCTTCATCTTGGTTTTGCAGATCATCTTCCACTAATTGAGGAGAAAATTAAGAACAGGCGATGGTTGCATACTTTATTATGCGAATCTGCTAAAAAATGTGTTGGGCTTGATATTAACGGAGAAGCTATAGGTTTTATTGAAGAAAAAATAGGCATAAAAGATTTGTATAAACATGATATCGTAAATGATCCAATACTAGATGTAATTACAGCAGAAAAATGGGACTACATTATTATCGGGGAAGTACTTGAACACATTGATAACCCTGTTGCTTTTTTAACTGCTATAAAAAAACGGTATGCTAATTATATTGACAGAGTAATTATTACTGTTCCAAACGCATTCGATCTTCAAAACATACGGCTTCTTAAAAAGAACATCGAATTCATTAATACGGATCACCGGTATTGGTTTACACCCTATACTTTAGCTAAAGTTTGCACTGAGGCAGGGTATTCAGTTGATGATTTTGTTTTTTGCCAATCTTATATGCCTTCGGGTTATTTTGATAAATTGCTATTAAAGAAAAGGCCGGTTTTAAGAGAAGGGATTCTCATGATTATTTCCTAAAACGTGGAAAAGAAAAAGAAGTTGTTGTATTTTACCAACTCCTATCCATTTGGGTTTGGAGAACTCTGGAAAACAGATGAGTTAAATGTACTAGTTAACTATTTTGAAGAAATAACAGTTGTTCCTTTTTCATATGCTGATAATAAAACTCCGGTTGCACCTATTAAAGGTGTGATATACCACGAACCTCTTTTTGAAAATGGGGTACCAAACGAAAAGTGGATACGTCAGCTTAAAACCATTTTTTTCTCAAAGTTTAATTATTTGTTTTTTTCTGAATTTTTTAGAGAAAAAGTGTTTTTGTCTCTTGCAAAAGCAAGAAAATGGATGTCTGCAAGTCGTAAAATGATTCATTTATATGATCATCCGGTATTAAAAAATCTTCTTTATAATGTAGGGCATAATACCATTTTGTATTTTTATTGGGGGCGTGGGACATCTGAAGTTTTACCTTTACTTTATAAAAAAAAAGGAATAACGAAGGTTGCAAGATTCCATCGTTATGACTTATATAAATATGCTAACAAAGGCTATATACCGTACCAATATTACCAAGTAAAAAATTTATCTTTTGCTATACCTTGTTCTGAAGATGGAAGAAAAGTGCTGGCAAATTATTATCCACAATTTCAAAATAAGATAGAGGTAAAAAGACTGGGAACTATAAGTAAAGGGAAAAGCAAAAACAGCAATGACGGCATTTTTAGAATAGTATCCTGCTCCTCAGTAGAAAAAGTAAAAAGAGTTGATTTAATTGCAAGAACATTGCAAACTCTTAAAATTGATATTGAGTGGGTTCATATTGGACAAGGTACTTTAATGAACGAACTAAAAAGGATTACTTCAACCTTTCCAAAAAACATTAAAGTAACATTTTTGAATCAGTTGCCGGCAAATGAAGTAATAAGCTATTATTTGAATAATCCTGTAGATTTATTTATACACGTTAGTGAATCGGAAGGTGTCCCAGTTTCAATAATGGAAGCTTTGGCAGCAGGGATTCCAGTTCTTGCAACGGATGCCGGAGGCACAAGGGAAATAGTTGATGATTGTGTAGGAGTGTTACTGCCAAGAGATTTAGGTACAAAACAACTTGCTGAATTTATAAATTTATTTTCTCAAAAAAAGGATGAAGAAATTAGCTGTTTGCGCAGTCAATCATTCAACCGCTATCGTGAAAAATGCGATGCATTAGAATTGGCAAATGAATTGGCAAGATTTCTATTGGCTTAAAAGGGATCCGAATTATTAATCAACGTGCCAACATAAATTTTATCAATTGAGATTATTATTTATTGCAAATTAATGCTGTAAGTAATTTGATAAGTTAAAAAATGTATTCAAACAGTTTAAAATTTACCTGCTATTTTAAAATAATCAAATGATTGCAATTGTTGATTATGGTGTAGGTAATCTTGCTTCCATAAAAAATATTCTCAAAAAAATTGGAGTAGAATCTTTTATTGCAACTACCGCAGAGGAAATTGCCGATGCTAATAAATTGATTTTGCCTGGTGTGGGTGCCTTTGATACATGTGTACAAAAATTGCAAAAAACAGGGTATATACCGATACTCAATAGAAAAGCGAAAGAGGACAAGATACCCATCTTAGGAATTTGTGTAGGGATGCAACTTTTATTTAGCAGCAGTGAAGAAGGAGTTTTACCGGGATTGGGTTGGATAAAAGGTAAAAATGTTCGGTTTAAGCCTGAGCTGTTTAATCTGCCATTAAAAGTGCCGCACATGGGCTGGACAGATGTGAAAGCGGCCAAAGATTCTCTCTTGTTGGAAGGAATGTATCAAGAACCCCGTTTTTATTTTGTACATAGTTATCATGCAGTTGTTGAATATGAATCGGATAAATTACTGCTAGCGAACTATGGATATAATTTTACAGCTGCAGTAGAACATGATAACATAATTGGTGTTCAGTTTCATCCCGAAAAAAGCCACAAATTTGGGATGAAACTGCTGGAAAATTTTGCACAACATTATTAATTAATTTTTTTGTTTGATCTTAACCTCTTTTAGAATTTATGAAACGTATCAGGGTGATACCAATATTGCTTATTCAAAAAGGAGGCCTTGTAAAGTCAGTAAAATTTGCCCGGCATAAATATGTAGGAGATCCTATTAATGCAGTTAAAATTTTTAATGAAAAGGAAGTGGATGAAATTGCCATCATTGATATTTCAGCTACAGCGGAAAAAAGAGGCCCCAATTTATTGCAAATAAAAGAACTTGCCAGTGAAGCATTTATGCCAATGGCTTATGGCGGTGGAATAACGACTATGGAGG
>JAYTTM010000984.1:0-1051 GCA_043745055.1 Chitinophagaceae bacterium
AACCGCAAATTTATCTTGCCCGTTTATTTTGGCGGCAACGGTTTGCCTTGTCAACAACAACCACCTTACAGGCAAGCGATTTTAACCACCTAAAAGAAAATATTCCCGACAAGTATATTGCTTTTACGATTGGTAAAATTGGCCTTGCTGATTTTTTTGATAATAATAAATATAGCCACGACCCACGTTCACAATTTATCAGCTGGGCTTTGATGGATGCGGGGGCATGGGACTATGCGGCCAATACCCGTGGCTACACGCCTAGTGTTGTACTGGAATATGTAAGCCCGGTTCATGAAATCCGATATGGCTTTTCCCTTGTTCCGCTTAACTCCAATGGGCTTAAAATGAACTGGAATATTTCAAAAGCCAGTTCACAAACTTTAGAATATACCCATCATCACCAACTAAAAGCAAGAGAAGGTGCCATACGCCTTTTGTTATTTTTCACAACAGCCAATATGGGTAACTATAAAAAAAGCCTTGCCCAAAATCCGCAAAATCCGCTTATAGAAAATGTAAGAATGTATGGTAACACAAAATATGGCTTTGTACTAAATGCAGAACAAACCATCACCAATAACCTGGGTGCTTTTGCAAGAGCCAGCTGGAATGATGGTAATAATGAAACCTGGATGTTTACAGAAATTGACCAGAGTATCAGTGCCGGCATTTCACTATCAGGCGAAAAATGGAAACGCAAAAATGACCATATTGGATTGGCCTATGTTGGTTCGGGAATTTCTATACCACACCGTGATTATTTAAAAGCAGGCGGCAAAGGATTTTTGCTGGGTGATGGAAACCTACACTATAAATGGGAACAGTTAACAGAACTCAGTTATACTGCTGAAATGTTGAAAGGAAGTATAGGATTAATGATTTAGTTCGCAAACCCAGTATTGACTAATATATTTAGTATATTTGAGCTAAATATATTAGCTATGGAAAAAGGTTTAACCCAGATTGCAGCTAACCCGACTGTAATAGGCGTAATTGTTGGGTTTCATGTTTTTTATGTTCCAGTTTGTGTACTACAGATTTTCTTTTG
>JAYTTM010000985.1:0-3948 GCA_043745055.1 Chitinophagaceae bacterium
TTTTGGTTTATTATTGCCAAAATTAGAAAGTGAAATCAGGTTTTGTAAACATATTTGGTAAGCCAAATGCAGGAAAAAGCACCTTGTTGAATGCATTGATGAATGAAAAAATGGCAATTGTTTCCCATAAAGTTCAAACTACCCGGCATCGTATTAAAGCTATCCTTACCGAAAAAGACTACCAGATAATTTTTTCTGACACACCGGGAATAATTGAACCCAAGTACAAGCTACATGAAAAAATGATGCAGGCCGTAAAGGGCAGTCTCGAAGACGCAGATGTAGCGTTGTTGATTACAGATGCAAGGGAAGACCAGGCAGAAAGCAGTGCAATATTTTCAGCGCTTCGCTTAAAAGCCCCGGCCATTGTGGTTTTAAACAAAATTGATAAGGTAAGTGATGAGGTCCTTGAAACGCTTAGAGCATTTTATGCTGAACAGCGTTATTGCAAAGAGATAGTAACCATTTCTGCCTTAAAGAAAAAAGGTATTGATGAGTTGCTTCAAAGTATATTGACTTATTTACCCGAAGGTGTTCCTTTTTTTGAAGGAGATGATATCAGTGATTTGCCTACCAAATTTTTTGTTAGTGAAATAATCAGAGAAAAAATATTCACCTTGTACGAGGAGGAAATCCCTTACCATGCAACAGTGCTGATACAGGAGTTTAAAGAAAAATCTACTTTGATAAAAATAGTAGCGGATGTAATAGTTCATCGGGAAACCCAAAAAGGAATAATACTGGGTGAAGGTGGAAAAATGATCAAACAATTGGGTACGTTAGCAAGAAAAGATATTGAGGAGTTTTTAGGCAGTAAGGTGTTTTTGGAGTTGTTTGTAAAGGTTCGTCCAAAGTGGAGAGACAATGATCTGCAGTTACGGGAGTATGGATATTGAGAATAGTGTAGTAGACAGGTAGTGTTTATATCAACGATTAATTTATGTTTAGGGGTTTAGAAGTTTAGAAACAAACTTCCATACCAAATTATCAAAAAAATGTAGTAGTTAACTCTGCCGTTTTTTATGACTATCCGTAATAAGGTACAAAGCGGCGGAGCCTAGGATAAATTTGTAACAACGGGTTTCAACTTGTTGATAAACTAATAGATAATCTATGGAGAACCGTAAGTTCGGTACATATAAAAGAGTGACAATAAATAGTTAATAACAGACAGTTGTAACTAAAGAAACAAGAATATGTGCCGAGACTATGGATTTCTAAAGCTGGTTTCTTAAAACACAACGGATTTTAATCCGTTGTTACAAGATAGAAACGAGCCTAGGGCTTACATTAGATTTCCAATGTAGCTTTTGCCAGTATAATTTTAGTGAGTTATCTGGCTGCACCTAATTCTGGATAGTCAGTTGATTTTTAATATAAATAAAAAAAGCTTTTAAAGGAAACGGACTTATACAGTTCGCTTTTAGGGGCAGAGGGGGAATATTTATGAGTTTTACAGTAGCCATTGTTGGCAGGCCAAATGTTGGAAAAAGTACATTTTTTAACCGTATGCTGGAGCAGCGCAAAGCCATCGTTGATGACATTAGCGGTGTAACAAGAGACAGGCAATACGGCGTAGCAGAATGGAATGGTAAATCATTTAACGTGATTGACACTGGTGGTTTTGTTCCTAAAAGTGAAGATGTATTTGAAAAAGAAATCCGCAAGCAGGTATTGATTGCGTTGGAAGAAACTGATGTAATTGTGTTTATGGTAGATGTTGCTACCGGCATTACCGATTTGGATGAATCTATGACACAAATGCTTCGAAAAACTAATAAGCCGGTTTTTCTGGTTGTAAACAAAGTAGATAACCACGATAGGTTGTTGGAAGCATCAGAATTTTACAGCCTTGGCTTTGATAAAATACATTTTCTTTCGTCCATCAGTGGTACTGGTACAGGCGATTTGCTCGATGACATCACCGCTTTGATGAAAGACGATGATAGTGTACCAGAAGAAGTGCCATTACCAAAATTTTCCATCATTGGCCAACCAAATGTGGGTAAATCATCTTTATTAAATGCCCTGATAGGGCAGGAGCGTACCATTGTTAGCAATATTGCAGGTACCACCAGAGATACTATCCACACCAATTACAAATTGTTTAATAAAGAATTTGTGTTGATTGATACTGCAGGTATCAGGCGCAAAACCAAGGTAAATGAAGACCTTGAATTTTACTCTGTAATCAGGGCCATACGTGCAATGGACGAAGCCGATGTATGTATGCTGGTATTGGATGCAGAAAAAGGTATTACAGCACAGGACCTTAGCATATTTGCCATGGCAGTAAAAAAAGGAAAGGGAGTTGTAGTACTGGTAAATAAATGGGATGTAATGCCCAAAGAAACCAATACTGCAAGAGATTATGAGGCCGTTTTAAAAAAGAAACTGGCGCCATTTACAGATGTGCCCGTTTTGTTTATTTCTGCTACCGAAAAAGTAAGGATTCATAAAGCAATTGAACTGGCACTGGAAGTGTATGAAAACCGCAGCCAGCACATAGCAACATCAAAACTAAATGATATTATGCTAAAGGCTGTTGAGGCATATCATGCACCGGTGGTAAGGGGTAACCAGGTTAAAATTAAATACGTAACCCAATTACCGGTTGTAGTTCCCTCCTTTGCATTTTTCTGTAATTACCCGGATGAAATTAAAGCACCGTATAAAAATTATCTTGAAAATCAATTGCGACAGAACTTTAAACTTACGGGTGTACCCATCAGGATTTTCTTTAGGAAGAAATAGTTAGATCTGTCAACAAAGCCCAACTAAAATTCTGACATATCCCAAAAACACTTACGATTTAAGGGTTTAAACCCCTCTTCTTTAGACTACCGTGTACCCACAAGTTTAACTGATAAAAATTAAGATTTTTGACAGATGTAAAGGATATTCATCACAATGAAGACCCGGCTCAATTGTTTTGCATAGGGGACTTATTAAGTTCTACCAACTGTACGAGGGTTGGATATTGGCTAAAAACTTTTTTAAAGATGAGGGTACACGGTAGTCTAAAGGAGAGGGGCTGGGGTAAGGTCAAACAGGCTACAAAATATGCGGATGTTTATAGCCTAAAATATCTCTTTTAAAAAAATTTGTACAACCTAGTTGCGCTCGTTAAAGGATGATCTTTGATAGCTAGTGGATTTTAATTGCACTCATTTCATCTTTATTTGTTGCCTAACAAAACTTAGATTTACTTTATCCTGCTTCATTCTTATTTTTATAGAATGATTCATGTAAGTATAGCAGAAGATCTTCCCGAAATAAGACAGGCGCTTGAACGCATGATTGCCGCAGAGCCTGAAATGTACCTGGCTTCGTCTTCTCCAAATGCTATAGACGCTGCTGCGGCCATCCTTGCATCGCAGCCGGATGTTGTGATAATGGACATTAATATGCCCGGTATGAGTGGGATTGAGTGCATAAGAAAAATAAAGGATGATTGCCCGGGCACTCAGTTTATGATATTCACCATTTACGACAATGATGAAAAAATATTTGATGCATTGGCTGCAGGGGCAAGCGGTTACATGCTGAAAAAAACCCCGGCAGAAAAAATCATTGAAGCAATTAAAGAACTGCACAATGGCGGCAGCCCCATGAGCAGCATGGTAGCCCGCAAAGTATTAGGGCATTTTAATGATGATAAAAAAAACGGACTGAAAGTTTTGACGAATAAAGAAAACGAAATTATCAACCTGCTGTCAAAAGGTTTTTTGTACAAAGAAATTGCAGTTAAATTATCCATCACCGTTGGCACGGTTACCCAGCACATCCACAAAATTTACGACAAGCTGCATGTGAGTAATAAAACAGAAGCCATTAATAAATTGAACAAGCATTAATATGTGCGGCAGTTCTAAAATAAAATATTAATTTTCATTCATTCAAAATGAAAAAACTGCTGCTGTTGTATATTATTTTTTTTGTATTTGC
>JAYTTM010000986.1:0-3945 GCA_043745055.1 Chitinophagaceae bacterium
TCGTTACTTAAATCTTTTCTATTGAAGTGCATGGCGTTGCGTTGTATTTTGGACTGTGAAGGTAGTAAAGGCTAAGCCGAAAATTATTTTTTTTGACGCTAATTGTATGAATTTTCACGATTTAGTTGATTGTTTTCTACTTGAATTAGTATGCCTTCAAAATCTAGTATAATCTATATTACCTGCCTTACTGATTTTTTGATTTATTAATACTTATCAAACTGGCTTTTTAAATAAATATAAAACAGGATATAGCTTGCGCAAGGGGGACTCCCGAAGAGTTATCAGCTATTATTTTTTTCTGTTGAAAAAGCTCTTTTATGTACAAATGAATTAAAAAAGGATAGCAGAATACTGAACATCATTGCGTGCCCAAAGCTATCTACAGTAAAACTTTTGATGAAATAGGCTCCTATTAAAACCATAAAAGTGTTTATAACAAACAAAAACAAACCAAGCGTAAATATGGTAGCAGGAAGCGTAAATAAAATGATTACTGGTTTTACTACGGCATCTAAAAAACCAAGTACAATAGCAAAGATAATAGCCGTGTAAAAATCATTCATGTGGATACCCGGTAAAATTCTTGATAGTATAAATGCGTTAACGGTAGTGATTAAAATTTTAAGTAAGAAATTCATAAGATTGTTTGGCACAAAGTAATAATGGTACACTAGAAAACAAAGAAGTATTTCAATGTTTTTAAAGAAATTAGTATAGTTTTTTTGAGTTTAATTTTTTATTTAAAATGATGACGGTTTGTATCGGATTTAGTTTATTATTTTTCGATGTGTTCTAAAACAGGTGCCTTTAAATACAGCTACTAAATTTTGATGCTGATTGCTGATACTTATTTGGTACAATCCGGTTGATTTACCATTGTGCAATTCTGTTGCTGCTGCTATAAGTATATCACCCACATGTATCGGTTTCAAAAAATTAATGGAGGTGTCCAGGGCAACAGATAAAACATTGCGGTTGTTACAGGCAAATGCAAAGGCGCTATCTGCCAGTGAAAATGCAATGCCACCGTGCACAATGCCAAGCCCATTCATCATCTCATTGCGAACGGTCATTTTTATTTTGCTGCTACCTTCACTTATTTCTATAACTTCTATTCCCAGCCATTGAGAAAACAAATCATCTTTCATCATTTTGGTTACTACTTGTTGGGGTGTATGTGGCATGGTGGTTGGGTTGATGGTGTTGACAAAGTTGATGGGGTTGATAAAGTTGATGGGGTTGATGGGGTTGGTAGAGTTGATAGAGTTGATGGGGTTGATGATGAAATATTTTATTTTGTTGAAATTTGCTTTTCTAAATAATTGATATAGCCATTTAATAATCTTTCCACTTCATCTACTTTATTCCTGAAATGAAGCAAGGTTTCCTCTTCAATATATTTACAATCAAAGGCATCAAGCAAATGGTTCAATGTTTCACTATGCGAACCACGAGCTATAATACAAAACCTGATTCTATCCGGGAATGTTCTTCGGCCATGTCCCTCTGCTATCTGCGTAGCAACCGATCTTGAGCTCCGGACTATTTGATCGCAAAGCCTGAATTTTTCTTCTTTTGGAAATGATTTTACCAATTCAAAAATTTGATTTTTTAACCCCCTGGCTTTTTTCCAAACTTCCAATTCCTCGAAATTTTGATATCCCATAATTGGCTTTTTTAACTTTATCAACCTTTTTAACTCCATCAACTCTATTAACCTCATCAACTCCACCCACCCACTAATCTCCCCTAAATTTTGCTTCCCTTTTATCTAAAAAAGAATTAATGCCTTCCTCGTAATCTTTTGTGGCAGCAGCTTTTTGCTGAAATTCATCTTCCAGTAATAACTGCTCTTGCCACGAATTAGTAAATGATTGATTGAGGGCATGTTTGGTATATGCCAATGCTTTAGTTGGCATCTGAGCCAGGTTGGTTGCAATTTTTTTACTTTCTTCTTCAAAGGTTTCAGCAGAAAATACTTTATAAATCATACCCATTTTTTCTGCCTGTAAGGCAGATACTTTGTCAGCGGTTAGCATTAAGGCGCTTGCTTTTTGCCAGCCAATAAGCCTTGGTAAAGTATAGGTGCCACCGCTATCGGGAATCAATCCAATTTTACTGAATGCCTGTATAAAGGAGGCACCTTCTGCAGCCACCACAATATCACAACACAAAGCAATATTGGCACCGGCGCCAGCAGCTACACCGTTAACGGCACAAACCACCGGCACATTAATTTCCCTGATTTTTTTTACAATCGGGTTGTAATGCTCGGCTAATATCCGGGCCATTTCAATGGCGTTATCTCCGGTAAGTTCGCCAATATCCTGACCAGCACAAAAGGCTTTTCCTGCTCCGGTAATATAAATGCAGCGAATGCTGATATTAGTAGCACAATCATCAAGTGCTTGTTGTAGTAGTAACGCCATCTCCCTATTAAAGGCATTGAATTTATCGGGCCTGTTTAAGGTAATCCAGGCAACATTATTACTAATTTCAAATTGAATAGAAGGCATGTGTAATGGTTTATACTTTAAAGGTATTTAATAAGGATTTAGTTGCAGGTTTTGCTTTAATGACATTTAAAATAATCGAATGGCTCTTTGCAATCATCGCATTGATACAGCGATTTACATGCTGTGCTGCCAAATTCACTGATGCGATGTGTATGATAAGAATTACACCGAGGGCATTGTACTGCTTCATTGGGTGCAAAAAGGTTATTGTTGCAAACCTGCAGCCTTACATTGGGGGGCGCAATTCCATATACTTTTAGTTTTTGTTTTCCAGCTTCACTCATCCAATCTGTAGTCCACGCCGGGGAAAGTACAGAAGTTACTTTTACATTTTTATAACCATGCTTAGCCAATGCCAGTTTAATGTTCGTGCTAATCATGTCCATGGCGGGGCAGCCGGTGTAAGTTGGTGTGATGATGATTTCTATGCCCCCATCCCCACCCCCATCCCCACCCCCATCCGCTAAAGGGGGGTAAGGCAAGTGCCTTACATTTCTTACAATTCCCAAATCAAGAATGGAAAGTACAGGCACTTCCGGATCGCAAACTGTTTCAAGGATTTGCCAAATTGCAGCCTCCCCAAACCCCTCCGAAGGAGGGGCTTTCGACGACCCTGTATTTTCAGGGATTCTATCATTAAAATGTGAAACAATTTCTTCCATATTTAATAACCTCAAATTATTTGATCTTTAAAATCTACCCTTGCAATAGAGGTTTTGGTGTTATTACCACTCACTGTTTGGATATGCTCTTTGTACATATTGTAATTCGGCAAGCAGGTAGCCCATGTGTTCGGTATGAATGCCTGTTTTACCACCGGTTTGCATAAATACTTTTTCGGGAATTGATAAGGTAGCTTCTTTAAGGATGGTTTTTACATTTTTCATCCATGCTTCTTTTAAAAAAGAATAATCAATGCCGGTTTCTAATTCATAATCTGCCGGCAAAAACATTTCACCGGTGTATCTCCAAAGTTCATCAATGGCGTGTAACATTCGGTGGTGGCTCTCTATAGTGCCATCTCCCAAACGAATTACCCATTCGCTGCTCCAGCGTAAGTGATATTTTATTTCTTTCAGCGCCTTAGTAGTGATGGCTGCTAATTGTTCATCGCTGCTGTTTTGCAATTGTTCAAATAATAAATATTGATACTGGCTGAAAAAATATTGCCGGAGAATGGTTTGCCCCCAATCGCCATTGGATTGTTCTACCAATAACAGGTTTTTAAATTCTCTTTCTTTTCTTAAATACGCAAGACTGTCTTCTGTAATCGAGTGTGCTGGTTGATGGTTTGACAAATTGATAAGGGTAGCAGCGTATTGATAAAAATTTCGGGATTGCCCCAGTAAGTCCAATGAAATATTTGTTAGTGCAATATCCTGCTCTAATACCGGCCCATGCCCACACCATTCACTGTTGCGTTGTG
>JAYTTM010000987.1:0-1050 GCA_043745055.1 Chitinophagaceae bacterium
CATAAAAGAATTACCACCCTGCAAGCCACTACCCATTACTTTCATGGCCCGTACAAGGGCAGCAGTTTTCCAATCGCCTTCGCCTGCAAAGCCATAGCCACTTTCCATTAATCGCTGTGCAGCAATGCCTGGCAGTTGAGCCATCCCATGCAAATCTTCAAATGTATCGGTAAAGCCTTTAAAGTTTCCAGCTTCTAAAAAAGTACGCAATCCAATTTCAATTTTTGCTGCTTCTCTTAATGAACTGTTTTGTTCGCCTCCTTTGCGTAAAGAATCAGCCATTTTATATTGATCCTCATATTCCTGTGTTAAAGCATCAATAGCGGCATCAGATGTTTCATTAATTACCTGCACCAAATCGCCAATGCCATGTGTATTTACAGCGTAGCCAAATTTAAATTCTGCTTCTACTTTATCGCCATCCGTTACTGCCACATAGCGCATGTTATCACCAAAACGAACAAATTTTGCACCCTGCCAATCGTTCCATCCTGCAGCAGCTCTGCACCAGGTATTTAATTCCTGTATTAGTTCCGGATCCTGCCAATGCCCTACTACCACTTTGCGGTTCATCCGCATGCGGCTAACAATAAAACCAAATTCCCTGTCGCCATGTGCACTTTGATTAAGGTTCATAAAATCCATATCAATATCATTCCATGGAATATCCCGATTAAACTGTGTATGCAAATGACACAATGGTTTTTGTAAAATCTTTAATCCGCCAATCCACATTTTTGCAGGAGAAAAAGTATGCATCCAGGCAATTATTCCAATACAGTTTTTGGTGTTGTTTGCTTCCTGGCAAACGCTATAAATTTCTTCCGTAGATTTTACGGTGGGCTTAAAAATAACCTTAACTGGTATGGTTGAATCGCTATCTAAAGATGCGGCAATGGTTTGCGAATGCAATGCTACTTGTTTCAATGTTTCTTCTCCGTATAAATGTTGACTGCCTGTTACAAACCACACTTCAAATGCTTTCAACTGTATCATAATTATTTTATTTTTTTAGTGATTATATCCTTCTGTTTTATTCGAAATTATTTT
>JAYTTM010000988.1:0-3938 GCA_043745055.1 Chitinophagaceae bacterium
GGTGACGGTATTGTACAGGTCAATTTTTTTACTGCCTTCTATTTTCATTGAAACCGTTTTTACTGTTCCATAAGGATTGTAATATAGAAAAGAAGGATAGGCTTTATCATGATAGAAATCTGTTGCCAATAAATTCAATTGTAAGATACCCGCAACATTTGTTTTGCGGATAATACCTCCAAAAATACCCACATGCCCGCTGCCATATACACTGAACTGTGACTCAGGCGGGTTTTTTCCCGGCACCCATAAAGGCCCATCACCTTGTGCTACAGGGCCTTTCAAACTTTCATATTGTTTATAACTGGATTGTTTTATCATTCCTTCGTACCCTATAACACCTTTTGTTACCGATGCCAGATCAGGAATAGTTTCATGATCATCGGGCATGTATTGCGGATAAAAAAATCTGGCTGCGTTGGCTGCATTCAACATCCACTTACCAATTGCTGTGGCATAACGCTGGTCATATCTTACCATTGGTACCAATGGCCAGGCTGCGTCGTAAGTATTCATTAAAAAACCATATCCTCCATGATCTACTGTACTACCGACAATACCTGATATATCTATGCCATTCCAGTTGCCAACCAACATTCCCCAGCCTTCCCGGCAAATTGCGGTGCCATCAAAACTCCAGCTCAGCATTTTATTTATGTCATATTGTTTGCCTTGTTCTGCATTAATCCTTGCAGCCAGGTAAGCTCCAAAAGGCATCAACAGTTCATAAGTTGGATTGATGGCTTGAGACTGCAACGCAGCTAATGCGCTCAATGCCCCTTTTAAATACCTAGGGTTACCAAACTTTTTGTAAGCAGAATACAACAGCCATGCATGCCCTGCTGCCACATCTGGCTGGGCACAGATATTGTTTTTCATTGGTTGCATTTTGCCATAGTCAAAAAATGACCAATCGTAATTGCCGTTTAAAATTGAATCTGCATCATAAAATTTATCTGCAATGGTTTTTGCAATTTCGGTAAAACCCGGTTCATTTGGATACTGATCATATATTGCATAGAACAGCAGATTGGGATACACATCATACCACCAGTCACGGCCATAACCACCACCCAGCAATGCCACTTCCGGTGAGGTATTATTCATCATAATATTCCAACCGGTTTCTTTATTGAAATAATTTTTCAGCATGCCTACATAATTTAAACCCTTTTGATTTGTTTTATCAATGCCCACCAATTTTGCCCCCAATACTGCTCCCATTGTTGCCAAAGCTTCATGAAACATGCCTTTGTTGTTAGTACCCTGTCTAACATCTGCAACAGCAGTGTATATGCCCACCACATTTTGAGGAAAATTCCTTTTATTACTGTCAATCCAAATCATTGGCCAAAATTTGCCCCTCGCATTAAAATCATAAATAGTACTGTCAAAACGAAGCGCCAATTTTTTATAATCGATTATCTGCAATGGTTTGGGTATATCGGCCATTTGGTTAATACGCTGTAACTGCAGTTGCTTAACCTGCGCCTTTGAAATGATTGTACAACCAATTAAAAAGATGCAGGCTATAGAAATGTTTAAACTATTTTTCATTGTTGACATTTTTGAAGTAAGATCTACCCTTTTGCTACTATTGTTAAATTATGTATTTATCTGATAAAAACGATCTTCCTTATACGATGGCTTCTGCCACTTCGTTCAGTACCTTAATATCAATGGCAGGTTCTTGAGGCGAAAGGGTTTTTCCTTGTGCGATGATTTTTTTTGCTACAAATATTGAACACAGTTGTAAAACAGCAATGATGATAATAGCATATCGCAGCGCAATCTCTGTAGAGATGGTATAAGCCAACACTAAAAATGTACCTGCACCTAACAACCTTCCGGAATACAAACCCCATTCATGATTCAATATATAGGCATACTCTCCACGTTTTTCAATTTTATTCACAATATCTATTACCTGGAATTGAATAGGGAAATAAGCCAGGTCAATTAATGGTTTTGCAATAAGCAATAAAAGTATGAAAATAATTACTCCAAGGCCGCTAAATAAAGCTCCGTTTATAACCGCACCCAAGGCAAATAAACCAAGCCCCACTGCAAATATTTTGATCCTGTCTTTTGGCTTAGATAATCGTCCCAATATGTACATAATAATGGCTGCAATAACGGCTCCGATGGATTGTGCAGTTCCTAAAGCTCCTTCTTTTCCTAACAAAGTCATTATCAGCATAGCGGGGGCTGTTACTAAAAATCCCTGTGCCAGTCCTTTTAATAAAGCCAAAGAAAGTAGTTTATACCATAAAGGATGAAACTTAAAAAATACAAACTTCTTGTGTATAGGATTTGGGAATGTACCTCTAAAACAAACAATGGAGGCAATTATTGTAATGAGGAATACAATGCCAGTAATAATTTTGTAAGCAAGGTGAATGGCAGCATCATCATGGTTTGCACCGCCTCTTGTTTCGATAAACCAACCAATGGTTACAGGAATAATTACCGCAATAATGGTATAAAAAAAAGTTTCTAATCCATAATAATAATTTCGGTTACTATCATTAGTAATTGCCAACGCAAGTACGTCCCTGTTAGCCCAATAAAACCCGAATGACAATCCCATAATAATACCAGCTACCCCAAGTCCAAAATTATTTAACGTATGCAAGCTCATCATAAATATCATAGAAATCGCACTCAGCATCATACCTGCGGAATATAATTTTCGAATATTAAAATGCTTTAGCAAGAATCCATTCAATAAAAATGTAAGTGGTATTCCGGTATATACAGTCAATTGATAAATCACCACTTTGGCAGGGTCGTTTGAATTACGCATTACGTAAGCAGCTACAAACGTGTCGATCACCGGTAGTACAAATGCATATACAAGATTTGTAAGAATCAGTATTCTGAAATTATGCGGCTGGCTTTTAAAATGATCAATCTCTATTTTTAATTTATTACGCATGATTAAATTTTAATAATGAGAAAATTTCTTTTAAAGAAAAATGTGCTCCGCAAACAAATTCATCAGAAGCACCGTAATAAATAGTAACCTGGTCATCATTAACAATATGGCCATTGGTGAAAACTACGTTACCAAAAAAGCCACTTCTTTCATATGGTGCTGATGGCATCATGATGGGTTCAACAGTTTGTGCAATTACTTTGGAAGGATCATTAAGGTCCATTAAGAACGCACCCAGGCAATACTGGTGATGCTCATTGGCCCCATGATAAATTTCCAACCAACCCTTTTCCGTTTTAATAGGGGCAGCACCTGCACCCACTCTGGCGCTATCCCAATGTTCTTTTCTTGTTTTAATGAGGCATTGATGATTACCCCAGTGGATGCCATCAGGTGATTGTGCAAGCCAGATATAATTGCCACCGATATCAACACTGCTTGGCCGGTGCAGCGCATAAAACAACCCATTGATTTTTTCTTCAAAAATGGCGCAATCTTTATTATGAGGTGATAATATCATTCCATGCGACTGAAAGTTTTTCCAGTCGGTGGTAGTTCGTAAACCTACACCAACACCATTGCCAGACACAGCGGTAAACGTTAGGTAGTAAATACCTTCCAGTAAGCAAACCCTGCAATCTTCTATACCAAATGTTTGCTGCACTCCTTCACCCACCAATGATAGATAGCCTTCTGATTCATGAAAATGAATACCATCATCACTGCAGAGTAACCTTAAGTGAGAGAGTGTGGTAAGGTAATCAACCCCTTTATAATTGATGACCCTTGCATCGGTTGCTTTTAATACCGGATCATCTTTTTCGATTTCAATAATTTCTATGCAACCCTTTTCTGTTAGTATGGGAAAGGAAATAATATTGTCTTTTTGTGCAGGTCTTTCCGCTACCCTTACTATAAGCCATGTTTTATTTTGATATTGAAATACACCTGGATTTAACAGGCAGGTAATTTCAAGTCCATCAACACTTGCCTTAAGATC
>JAYTTM010000989.1:0-1047 GCA_043745055.1 Chitinophagaceae bacterium
TACAAAAAAGATACAGATGAAGTATTAAGACCTTTAAGAGGAATTGATAGAATAGATGATTACTGGTTACTGGAAGAGTTGATACAGTACAATGCAGAAAAGAATACAGATAGAATAATATCTTTTTTCTCAGCATTAACCTTAGCAAAACAATTTGAAATAGAGAGAGGAATAGAAACAGTATCAGAAATCAAACAAGAAATATTACCACAAAGAAAACAAGAATATAACAGAAATTTACTGGGTTATTCAGGAAATGTAAAACCAAATTACAACAATCCTAGAAACAATAATAAATCAATGATTTAATGGCTAAAATAACTTGGGGGGCAGACCTTTATAAAGGTGTAACTCTAAAAGATAATCCTGGAATGATGCGGCTTGCAGATTTTGCACCATATCAAATGCTTGAAGAAAAAGAAAAGAGCAAAGAATGGTTAATTGCAATTACTGATCACTACGAAGCTATGGGTTGGAGAAACGTAGATAAGAAAGCTCATGCAATGCAACGAAATTATTGGTTTCGACAAGGGATACTAAATCCAAACGATTACCTTATCAACCCTAAGAATGAAAAGTTAAATCATTCCATGCATGAAGTGGGTTTAGACTCTGGTAAATCTCCCTTACAAAAGTTTTATCCTATAATACCTGTGTATGTAGATTTAATGAGAGGAGATTTCATTAAAAGAGATAATACTTTCTCAGTAACACAAGTAGATACCAATGGTGTTGCAGAATCTTTACAATTCAAAGAAGATTCTATTCAAGAGTCCTTGCAAAAGTTAGCTATAGCTACAAAAGAAAAATATTTAGCTCAAATGGGTTTGTCAAAAGAAGATCCTAATCCTCAAGCACAACAACAATACCAACAAGCAATACAAGAAGCAGTTCAAACATTTAATAGTACTGAAGCAAAGTTTAAAAACTTCAGAACTATTGGAGCTAAGTGGGCGCAAAAAGTAATTAAAATACATGAAGAACGTTATAACTTATCTGAGTTAGAACCTGATGCTTTTGAATGTGGACTTATAACTGATTCTGAAT
>JAYTTM010000990.1:0-1046 GCA_043745055.1 Chitinophagaceae bacterium
AGCTACAAGAAAAGTAAATAAAAAGCTGCATGAAGTTTGGGAACTTTCCTTTGATTGGAAAGATTGTCGAAGTAATGAATTTGTATGGCAGAAATTGGATTATATGCATAACAACCCATGCACGGGTAAATGGCAGCTTGCAGTTGATGTCATTGAATACCTTCATAGCTCTGCAAAATTTTATTTAACAGGTGTACAAGGCATTTATCCTTTCACTAACTTTAGGCAGATGGAAGAAGTGGATTTCAATAAAAGCAAAGAGTAATGCTGGTACACGCCACGTCCTCGGCTCTGCTTAAGCTCGTTGAGAGACGTTGCTGGGAAAAAGGAGAAAACAAATCTGTAATATGAATAAGAGATTTAAAACAACTGTTTTCTGGGTTATAATTATTTCTTGCGTATTTTTTTTATTGCGCTCTATTGTTGGAGATGCAATGTTAAAACGTAATGGAAAATGTACAATAGGTTTTTTGGTAAACGACATAAATAAAGTTAGATCTCAAAAAGCTACTTTATTGTATGAGTTTGCCTATAAAAACGAAACTTATAAAGGCAACTCATTAGAAGAAGACTTAACAAAGGTTGGCGATAGTGTTTGCGTAATTTATCTGGAATCTTTTCCAATTGTAAACAGACCGATAAAGTATTTTAATAAAGGGGAGATAAAATGTAATTGTAACAAATAACAACAAAGCCGCAGTGGTACGGCTTTTGTATTTTACATTGCATAAGCCTGTTTGGCTCTGTAGTCTCTAACGTATGCAGAAATTTGTCTTCCTTCCCAGCAACGTCTCCTGCCGAGCCTGAGTGTTGGCCAGGGACGTTGCGTACTACGGAGCGATATTTTATTAGATAAACGAAATGTTTTTTTTGGAAGCACAAAACAATGGGGTCGCAATGTCAAACCATATTTATAGTATATCTTTATTTCATTCCAGTAAAACGAACCATACCACATAACAGCGGAATGTTTTTTATAACATTTACCTGCTACCAATGGCTGTCATTAATTGATACAATAAATGGGTATGAAATTATTTACAAAT
>JAYTTM010000991.1:0-1044 GCA_043745055.1 Chitinophagaceae bacterium
ACAAATAATTTCTTAAGGTACGTAACAAATGTTGGTGATAATCACGATTTTGATGTAGTAGCAGGTACTAGTTTTCAAAAATGGCAAATAATTTCTAACGTTGCCTCCGCAGAAGAATTCCCCAGCGATTCTTATAAAAAATTAAATGCAGGTGCCTCTAAAACAAACGCCAGTTCCAGTGCTTCAGACTGGGCTTTGCTCTCTTATTTTGCACGTGCCAACTATAAATTTAAAAACAGGTATCTACTATCATTAAGTGGTCGGTATGATGCTTCATCAAGATTTGGCGAAAAAAATAAGTATGGATTCTTTCCTGCTGCATCTGCAGGCTGGATCATATCTGATGAAAACTTTTTAAAAAATTCCAGGTTGATCAATTTCTTAAAATTAAAAGCGAGTTATGGTCTTACAGGAAATTCTGAAATTGGTAACTATGCTTCTATAGGTTTATACGGGCCTAATGCTTATGGAGGTCTTGGCGGACAAACGCCTGTACAATTACCTAATCCGGATTTAAAATGGGAGGCAACCACCAGCTACGATATTGGAGTAGAATTTAGTATATTAAATAAAAGAGTTACTGTTGAGGTGGATTATTACAACAGGCTTACAAAAGATCTGTTGTTAAGTGTGAATATTCCTTCTACCACAGGTTATTTATCCAAACTGCAAAATATAGGAAAACTGGAAAACAAAGGAATTGAGTTCACTATTAATACAGATAATATTATCTCCAAAGCTTTCAGGTGGACAACAAGCCTGAATTTTGCTGCCAATAGAAATAAAATTACAAGTTTAGGCGGGCAGCAAATTGGTACACTTAACAGGGCGCAGGAAGGTGAGCCTTTAGGTGTATTTTATGCAAAGGAATTTGCTGGCGCAGATCCTGCTAACGGCGATGCACTTTTCATAAAAAATACAATAAAGGCTGATGGGTCAAAAGACCGGTCCACTACTAATAATGTGAATGAAGCACAAGATGTAAGAATCGGGAATCCTAATCCGGATTTTATCTATGGTATGAGAAATACTTTTACCTATAAA
>JAYTTM010000992.1:0-3924 GCA_043745055.1 Chitinophagaceae bacterium
TTGCACCTGTAATCGTAATTGTCTCTTTTGGATTTTTATAGATTGAAAGTCCTAAGTCTAACATTAAATCTTTGAAGATTAGCTCAACTGCATTTGCTAAGTGCATTATCACAAATTTCCTATCTCGTTCTGTACCCAAATTGAAGTGTTCAATTGAATGAGAGAATAGGTCAAACGAACTTTGAAAGAGTGGTGAAGTATATGCCATTTGTCAATTAAGTTAAGTGATCCGCTAAGGTTTCAGCCAACGGTCGAGTATTTGCGAAGGCAGGGGATACATTGCTTGTCCTGCCCGGAACAAATGCTGATTGAAAAACTGAATTTGAAGATAACAACAATAAGCCAAATTACTAACGTCCAGCCGAAACTGAAGCTGATAGCGAACTACAGCCGAAGATAACAACGTCCAGCCCTGCTTTTGCAAATACTTTTGTTGTAAGCATGCCCTTCTCTTGTCAGCAAAAAGAGGCTGCCTGAATTTTAAAAGCAGCCTCTCTGGTTGTAAAAATTCAGTAATTTAATTTTTAATGAATTTCGTTGAATACCATTGTTTACCGTCAAACACCATAATGGTATAAATATCCATAGGTAAATTGGCAACGTCAACATTTGCATCTAAAAGATTATTATAGTCTTTAACTTGTTTTGTATTACCCAGCTTATCTACAATTTTTATTTGCTTAATCTCTTTTTTATTTTTTAGGCCCTCTTTTTCAGTCAATGTAATATTAACCATATTTGTTGAAGGATTAGGCGATACTGAAACTCTTAATAATGGCCCACCACATGTTGTGGCGGCGGTAGAGTTGAACCGATACCTAAGATTAATTGTACCGCAAGAGTTGGTAATAGTAACAGAAAAAAATGCCCACTGGTCTATGTCAGAAAAATAAAAACGAAGATTATTTCCAATCTGATTCCAGGTTACCCCTCCAGAATTACCAGCGTCAGCCCAAGTTACAGAAGCGTTTGCAGTAATGTCTGTAACTGTTGGTAAGTGCCATAACAAACTTCATTAGTAGCAGTAAGGTTTTGCCGTGTCCATGGATTTAATGGTTGTAATGAATTTGTTGGTGAATTATACCAGCCTCTAAATTTAGGGACACCTACTCCAATATATTTTTCGTATACGCCCGTGGAATTACAATTAGGAAATGTAACAGTTGCTCTTAATAAAGCTGTACCGCCATTCAATATTGTTAAGGTTGTTGAAGAACAATTGGTACAACTAAGGGTAACAGGAAAAGGATAATTGTCCAACGGCTGTAAACTCCATGAAACAGAAGCACCGCAAGCTGTTGAAACAGGTATTGTATAGGTAGATGAAGTACAAAATTCAGGCGCACCTGTAATTGCAAGTGGTGGTGCAGCAGAAGAATATGTAACAGTTACTTTACTGCTTAATACTTCTGTGCCAGCTTTCATCAGTACTTCAATATCTTTTGCCGGGTTGCTACTTGCACAGGAAGGATAAATTGTAAGAGAAGGGGTGGTTGTGATAATATTAGCAGTTATAGCAACGCCGTTTACATCAAACCAACCTTTATTAGCCGTAACCCATTCGTAACTGGTAACGCAAGCAGCAGGATTTTGAACTGTGAATGCTTTAGCAGTTGCATCGCCACAATAAAGCGTAACGCTTGAAGCTCCGTTTAATTTTAAAACAGGGGCATTGGGTCGTGTGATACCAATGTAAACAGGGTTTGAATTATTACTCAAACCGCTGGCACAACTATTCGTTGGTCTGATAGCGATTACAGAACCATTGCCTCCCAGTAAATTTGAAGTAACTGTTACACTATTGCTACCTGCTATCCAATTGCTGCCAGTAGAGGTAAATGTTCCTATTTTCCAATCAACTGGTAACTGATATTCATAAGTTGTGATTCCACCAAAACATAAGGATTCAAATGAGTTGCTCCATGGAATATTAGCAAAACTGATTGGAATGTTTACGGCTTGGCAAATTGCTGGCTGTACATTTGTTTGATTTGGCTGGATAGGTAAACATGATGACGTAAAAAATAAAGATTTGATTTTTTTGAAAGGAATTATGTACGACTTTGAACCATTATTGGTGTAATCAACTCTAAAAGTTTGTGTTTGATTTGCATCCAGAAACCGGCCTTTAAAATTGAAAGAGGAACTGGTTGCAGAACTGCTGATATTATATGGTGACTGTGTAATTGCACATCCTCCAATAGTTGAAATGCTTGAATAAGCACCTGGAACTGTAACTGCAAAAGTGTAGTCTATGTTGGGACAAACTTCAGTAGATATGTCAGGTGAAATTGTTTGGCTATATCCATTGATTTTTATCAGAACTATAGCAAGGGCAAAATGTATAATTTGATTTTCATTGTGTTTAATTTAAAGTTTTTCTAAATGTATTTGAAATCCAATACCTATTTGAAAACCACTTTTTTTATCCGTATATCCTGTTGTCCCTTTTATATCTTCCTGTTTAGTTTTATAACCTATCAAAAATTCTACTCCAACCGAATTATTAAAAAAAGCTTCTATGCCTGTGGAAACTGAAAACTCACCAAGAGAACCTTTAGTAGTTGGCGGGAATGGAACTGTATTTGTACCAAATAAATAACTAATATCTGCTAGTATATTAAATTGCTTTTCTTTTTCTAAAAAATAATAACGAGCAAATGGACCAATTAAAAATTGAGTATTACTACTTATTTCACCAGCTTCAATACTATTTCTATAAATTTTTCCTTTATTAAAAAAGAATGAAGGCCTTAAACCAACTACTAATTTATCAACCGGAAAATAACCGATTGATGCTTTAATGTCAATATTAGTTACTTTGGTAGTATTTGTATTTGAGGTTGAAGTATAGTCTCCGTTGTAAGTATAAAAAGAACCAGTCTCACCTAATAGCCATGTCTTTTTGTCTAATTGCCCAAAAGAATTAATTGTCAAGGCTAAGGTTGCAGATAAAAAAAAGAAATGTTTCATAATAGATAAATTTATTTTAAGAATTGAATAATGCAATTTATAACATGGTGGGCTATTATCCCTAACAATATGATGTTTGAAATTTTTCATGTTCGTTGTTTTTCTATCGTCCACCTTTGAATTATTAGGGTGTGTCCGATAGGGTTGCTTACAACGACCGAGTATTGCCGAAGGCGGGATATTTGATGCTTGTCCTGCCCGGAACTGCAGCCCAATAAAGAAATAAAAGTACAAGTTAACAATCAAATGCCGAACAGGATTCCGTCAAGCCTGGATGCAGTACAGTAGCGATTTACAGCCGATTACTCTTCCGTCCGCCCCGCTTTTGGCAATACTTTTGTTAGCGGAAGTTTTTTAAACTGTCAAGTCGAATAATAAAATGATATTCATCTTTCAATGGTTTATTATTTTCATCGAGCTGATATACATCACCTTCCCCCATTATAGAATCATGCCATTTAAAATCACGCCAATTAGATATTTCTTTTTTAGCTGGATATTTCCAATCCCAAAAGGAACTGTCCTGTTTGTCGTATTTGAATATTAATAAGCGGTTAGATTTCAGACTACTTTCTTTAGAGAGATTCTCAAGAATAATCGTGTCATTTTTTGTTACGTAGTTGCCTGAGTAGTAATCTGCACCAATTCCACCCGAATTCATAATTTGATATCTATGGTCATTGTACAAAGCAAATGATAAGCTTCCAATTCCATTTCCTTGCGGTGCGGCATGAAATAACTTGTCCTCTTCTCTGAATGGCTTTTGAAATTCAGTACAACTTGAGAAATTGCACAAGACGGCTGTTAAAAAAAATATCTTTAGAAGTTGATGGTCTATCATAAAATTTCCGCTAACGGTCGGGTATTGCTGCAGGTGGGGAATTCATTGAATGTCCAGCCCGGAACAAATGCTGATTGAAAAACTTTTGATGAAGATAACAACTAAAAGCT
>JAYTTM010000993.1:0-3919 GCA_043745055.1 Chitinophagaceae bacterium
TTGTCTAAAATTTCTCTTGGTATTACCCGGCCGTAACCTGGCAGGTTATTAACAACAGGAATATTTTTGGTGAGTAAAGGATTGCCATCTAAAAAAACAGCGGCCTTTCGGATAATATTGGTTTGCTGATAGGCATTCATTTGATCGATACCCAATTCCTGCAACTCACGAATAACAACCGGCCCCACAAAATCACCACATACTTTATCTCTTGGAAAAATTTGAAAATCTGTAAGCATTACTTTGTATCCCTGCCTGGCAAGATAAAGGGCGCAGGTGGCCCCGGCAGGGCCTCCACCAGCTATCATCACATCTGCATCGTAACTAATATTATTTACAAAACGCATAAGGAAAGTTGATAAATATTTCAAAAAGAAAGTTACAAAATATTATGAGAATTAAAAGCAAATTTGTATTTTGGAATGCAAGTCAACGCTATTTTAATACTACAGCTTATTCCTCTGATATCACCTGCAAGAGAAAATTTTATTTTTTTAAATAAGCATTTAAACTTTTTGTATGGAATCTTTATCAATAAATTCTTTAAAAGATCTACAGCTTAAGATGCCCCGTTTGCTGGAGCTGTATGGAAATAACCAGGAAATTACTTCGATGGCTCTTGCAAATCCCCTGATGGCTTTGCAAATGGCCGGCGTTGTATTATCTGAGGATGCAAAAAAGGAAGTTGAACTGCATGTGCGTTTTGGAAAAGACAAAGCCGCCGAGGTGGTTGAACTAAGAAAAAAAATTGAAGAATCCGCAGGCGAAAATTTTGATCCATATAATAATGAATCCGTTGCAGCTATTATTTTAAAAGCAGCTTCTGCTATGCCTTCAGCTGTTGCTGAAAAGAAAACAAAATCTAGCGTTAATCTTCCCGGAAAAGATCAACTAATCTCCATGCTTAATACACTCCCTGTATCAGAAGGAAATAAAATAAAAGACCCTTTGAGTGAAATGGAACAGCTGCACCCGGTTGTTCCACTACTGATGCAATTAAGAAAAATGGATATGTTATATCCACTTTTTTCTACTGAAACAAACCTTAATAAAGTAAAAGCTTTTATCAAAAAAAGTCCGCTTAAAAAAGTTACTTTCCGGTTGAGCAGAAAATAAAAAAGCACCTTCAATATTTATCTTAAAAATAATGTTATGGCAAATACACAAAACTTTGAAGTGGTAGCAGAGTTAAGGGAATCATCTCTTAAAGAATTATTAAAAGCAGCCTGGAAAAGCGGCGGCGATGCAAGCCAGGAAGGTGTAATTCCGGAGAAGATAGATATACCAGGGCCATCGGTACCCGGCCCTGTACAGTTTGGCCCTTATCAGGTAAGCTCGGGACAAATACAAATACCACAGGAGCAACTAGATTTGAGTATGGATCCTGCTATCAATGGGTTAAAAATAAAATTAGGCACCCTTGTGCATATTGAAATTGCAAACCCCCCGATAGACTCAGCAAAGTTGTTTGACATTACGGCCGATGCATTTATAAGAACACCCATTGGCAGCAGAAATAATAATGAGATTGTAGCAGATTTTACTGCATTACCAGCCAATGCTGTTACCATCGTTATTACCAGCGGAGATCCAATAGGCCCCATAACTACTGCAGCGGTGGATGAATTTGTACATAAAAAATACCAGGAAAATGCATTGCCGCATGTGATAGATCCGATCCCTCTTTCCTTGCCACCATTCAGTATGAAATGCAGGATAGAATTTTATGATGATGCAACCAATGCTACAAAAAAAATTACAGTTGTAAAACCAGATGCAACACACATTAAAATAAGCATACCCTGTTACCTGCGCTTTTATGATATTGCAGGTAGCGCTTTAAACTTTTCTTTGGCTACACCAATGGCAGTAAATGCAGTAGCAATAATGACTGCAGATTATATTGAAACACCCACCAATATCACCGTGAAAATATCTACCGCTACTGTTGAGCTCACAAATATTACAGCAGCTGCAGGTACCGAAGGTGCCAACTACATCAGCAATAAAACCATCATTTCTTATGTGGGTAATTTGGACACTTTAATAAAAACAGGTTTTAATACCGGGGCCGTGGCTCAGCTAAAAGCAATGGGTGATATCAGCGTAAATATTCCAACCCTTACGCAGATACAAGATTTTGCAGCAGGCGTTGTTAAAAAAGAATTGGAACGCCGTAAGCAAATTCAAATATGGAAAGTAGAAACAGTAGATGGCACACAAACAACCATCAACAATGTAACTCCAAAAGCATTGAGCGATTGTATGGCTATCTGCATTAATGATATGGGTGGAGGTAACCCCGGAGCATTAATTAATTTTATACCAGCCAGCCGTGACTTTGCTATCGCTACTTCTGAAAAAAAAATACAAGCTGCATTTATTAAAGAAAGAAATGATCGCTACCCGGAATTGAAAGATGGCAATTCTCATACGATTGATCACAAGGTAGAAGGCAAAACGGTAAAACTAAATAGTCTTGGTCTTGTATTGCATGATGGCTACATTGAAATAAACGGTGACGTAACCATTGTAGATGCTGTTGCAGACAGCATTGATGTGGATGCCGGCTTTGAGCAAAAAGTAAGTTTATCCTGGAACCCGGATGGATCATCGCCACAGGAATTAAAACATAAATTAGAGGGCGACCCTGATGTGAGTTTAGGTGCTGCAGCATGGATATTGTCCGCACTAATTGGCTTCTTAACATTCGGGATCATCGGTTTAATAATTGGGTTGATTATTATTGCAATTGTTGAAAGTGTTGCTTCACAAATTGGAGGCATTGTAGCCAAAGATCAATCAGGCAATTTATCCAGCCTTGGTGCCTGGCCGGGTAACGTTGATAAAATTGGAAATATAAAAGCCAATTTTAATAACCCCGTAATTATTGAAACTACCGGTCTTGTATTTGCCGGCCAAATGCTGATAACTTCTTCACAGGCTCTTACAAGTCTGGATATGGCGAGGAGTAACGGCCCATATGCAACAAGCGGAAATATTCCTGTAAACTTTAACGGCGGTGCTAATAAACAAACCTCTGTTCCTAAATGGATACTGGGAGATGGCAACCAGCAAAATCTACGGAGTCTTAGCCACCGTTATGGCAAGAGTGGTTTGTATGTTGCGCATGTGCAGATACAGGTAAATGAAACTGGAGGAGTTACCACAAAACATTATACCAGGGTGCAGGTACAAAATGTGGCACCTGTGGTAAAGTTTGACGGGGAACCGGTAATTACTATTAATGAAGGGCAGGAGATAGAATTATCGGCATCCTTTACTGATGATAACTGGTTAGATACGCATATTGCCTGGTTTGATTTTGCCGATAATACTGCACCTGCAAATGCAGTACTTACTGTAACAAATAACGAACCACAAGCAACAGGTACAGCGAAAGCAAAACATGCATGGTGCGATAATGGTGTTTACATTGTAAAGGTTTTTGTGCAGGATGACGCAGGTGGAATTGGCGAAGCCAGTATGACGGTGCAGGTAAATAATGTACCCCCAAAAATTATTGCTCCAAAAAAGATTTGTGTTTTACGTAACCAGCCTGTAAGGTTAGAAGCCATCTTTACTGATCCCGGCTGGTGTGATACACATGTAGCCACCTGGGATACCGGTGACGGACATATTAAAATGGGTACTATTAAAGAAAGGGTAATTAATTATATGGAGATTGGTTATGCATCTGCTTCACATATTTATAATTGTATTGGGCATTATGTTGCAAGGGTAACAGTTACGGATGATGATGGCGGGGAAGACAGTGCCTGTGTATATGTAAATGTTACGGAATTACAAAATGCCAGCTTTGAAAATGGATTCCGTTACCGGCTTGGCAATGCAAAATATAACAGGGAGGATACGCTTAAAGCCAAAGTTGCCAATGAATGGTATCCATTTGTACAGC
>JAYTTM010000994.1:0-3917 GCA_043745055.1 Chitinophagaceae bacterium
TTTTTTGGGCGTTTAAGAACAAATGGCTGTCCGGGTGCTAATACAAAAATGCGCTCTGGATTTAATGCCAGCTTTTTTAATCGTTCAGGGTCGCCGTTAAATGGAGCAAAATCAGGTGCGTCAACAAATCCCCAATGACTAAGTAAAACACTTGCTTTAGGATAAGCGTTTATGAGTTTTGCCGAACCCTCTAACCCCGAATGCCATGCACTGTCTTCTGAATAAAATAATAAAATAACATCTGGTGTCGGCATGTTCAATTGCACTGTCATTAGCCTTGAATCTCCCGGTGCCCAGATTGAACCGTCGGGTGTATCAAACCAAAAACCACAAGCGTCTTCTGGTTTAAAAAAACGCTTGCTTGCTCCCGGATAGGAATTTTGCCAAGCATGGTCGGCAGGAGTTAATTTCACCTTAACATTTGCAAAATGAAATGTGTCACCAATGCCGTGAACAAAAGATTGCAAACCTTCATTCTTCATTAATGAATCTACATAAACTGTAGAATGATATTCCTTTGTTACAAGCGAGAAATCTTTAAAGGTTGCAACACTATAGTGGTCGTTATCACTATGCGTTGCAAATATTGCGTCTAAATGAGGAACCTCATTTGGTGTGATGGGAAATTTCATTAATAAAGGCATGTCATAGCCTTCAAGTAATGGGTCAACCATAAAGGTTGTACCACGGCTATTGATTAAAAACCCCGCCATACCTAACCCTCGTAAAATTGTTTTTTTTGATTTACTGAATGCTTTCGTAATAATTGGCTGTGTCAGTGGAGCTTTCGCCTGATATTTTTTTTGAACAGGTTTGATGCTGTCGGAAGCTGTTTGTGCTTCCACTTTCACGGCTAATAGCAAAAGTGCAGAAACTGCTACTTTGATAAAATATCTATTCATTAGTCTATATTAGTAGTTCGTTGTTTTGTACTGTGTCTGTAGAGTTATTTGAAAGTAAAGTGCCGATAAAATTACGCCCAACCGGAAATTTTCCGCAGGTTATTTTTTAGCCCGAACAAAATCTGTTCTTGCATAGGTGCCGGGTTCTGCATGATCACCTATTTTAAAGTTGATATTTACCAGGTTGATTCCTGTTAATTCTGTAAGGTTGTAGGTAACTTCTGCCAGGTATGCCTCGGCTCCGCTTGATCCCATACGCTGTGTTAAATAAGCGCTCTTATCTATTTTTACAAACACCGTATCACCTGCTGATTTTACATACGAAAGCTCAACGTTTGGATGAAGGTTGTTTAGTACTATTAGCAGGATGCCTGAAGTCAACGAATCCGGGCTAATTGGCCTCGATTTTTTCATAGTTAATCCATCAGGGGTATCCTGGTCTGCTTCCCAAAAATAGTGTGCATCGATAATTGTGTTTGCCGAATCCACCTTGGTGATTTTATTTAATGAATCAGCTATTACAACTTCTTTTTTCTGCTGCTTTGTATTACAGGCAGCAATGGATGTAATTATTAATATGGCACAGGCACATTTTTTCATGAGTATAATTTTTTAATAAAGTTACTGAACAACACTGCTATTACCTATTCCACAACAATTGCACGTTTAATGTAAGCCTCTGCCAGCTTCTTTTGTACCTCATAAGGCACAAGTGCATACTCAACAAACTGCATGTTAAACCGGGCTCATCCCTGTGTTAAACTTCTATGTAAGGAAGAATACTGTTGCATTTGTGATAATGGAACCCTGGCAATTATTTTTTGCAAATGGCCATCTGCCTCCATTCCTTCAACAATAGAAATCCTGGTTTGTAAATCACCCATTACAGCCCCAACCTGGTCATAAGGACAAAATACCCCTGCTTCAAATAACATGCTCTCTGCCATAGTGGTTTTTCCACAGCCGGCATGTCCCAGCAAGACGATGTTTTTTAGGTGATTGGTGTCGTAGGTAGGCATAAAGACTGTTATTTTATTTACTGATTATCTCTAAAGCATTCAGCCAATCTGTAACAAACTGGCTGACATTTAATGAGAAATTAGCGCTGAATGAAATGTTGAAATTCCTGTTCCAGTTTACCAATTGCAGCAAGCTGCAAGTAAACTTTTTCTTTTTTATAATGATGCGGAATACGGTGGCCGATATTCGGGTACTTTTCAGCTTCGTGCAGATGATTGCGAATTTCATGTTTTAAATCATGGATGTTAATTAGCTGAATGTGGAACTGGTTGTGAAAATGTTCTATTTCAGTTATTACTGAGTTATCTGTTTTTCCGGGGGCAAATAAGTACAATGCTGTTTTAAGTTTGTTTATTTTTTCACGGTACAGAGCCAGTTGCTGTTGCCAATACCCGCACTCCTCAATGATTGACTTATTTTGTGAATCTGTTATCATAGCTTTAATTTTTAATAAATAAATGTTTAACAGTAATTGCAACTACTTTTATTTGCTTTACTAAAGGTAAAAACTACCTGAAAAAAAATAATGACTTCTGTCATGTAGAATAGTAAAAAATATCATTTTTTAGTTGGAAGAATATTTTTTATTGATTTGAGTAAAGGAGCTATCGTTGCAGGTACTATTAAAACCAAAATAGTTTGCCACAAAAAAATGATTATAAAAAAGGGAAAGCTAATTTTTAATTTTTTGCATTTACGCACCTATTAGAATTTGTGTGGAATATGCTACTCAAATAGGTTAAAAAAGAGAATTTAACAGGAAAGCAACCCTTTAACATTTTTTGGTAAAGAAATTGAAATAGTGTTTATAAAAGAACTATGCAGAAAAAATTCCTGGCGGCAGTAATTATTGTATTGTGTGTGCTCTTTATCAGTTGCAATAAAAAACAACAACCTCAAACTGCTGTTATAGATTCACCCAATAATACAGTTGGAAAAGGAGAAAAGAAAATACCTGTAAGAATAATTCCAAAAACGGCAGTACCCAAAGTAATTATTGTGGATGACAGAACTGCCAGTAAAACTATTGATGGCCGGCTATATTATGATCTTGAAGGTCATCGGTATTGGCGAAATTACAATGATGGAAAGTATTATTTATACAATCAATCTATGTACACCGATAATGCATTTAAGCCTCATTAGTCTTTAATCTTCTCCCTCAATAGTGGAAATTTAATACTTGTTTTACAAATACCAGGTAAGTGAAAGTTTATTACATTTTTTATTGAAAATATTATTATCATCGCACTAGTCATTGCGATTTTTTTATTGTTACGCAGGTTTATTTAATTGTGGAAACAAAAAAAAGCAGTTCAGCCTTTATTGTAATTAGAAGCGAAAATAATTTTGGTATCCTGTTATATTCAGGCTAAGGCAATATTTTGGTAATCATTTAATAAAAAGGTATTAGCTGTTTTATCTTAAATTAGTGAAGCTGTGGTAAATGATGACGTACGTCTTTGATATCTACAGTGCAATTATGTTTGTCTCTTAAGTTTACCTGCAGGTTTCCTCCTTCTTTGGCAATCACTTTCCAATATTCATCAAAATTAGATTGTGTCAATTGGTTGTTGGTATAAACGTCGTCGAAATAGATTTTATCGCCTATTACTATTTGATCAATTTTATATTTATTAAAACTCATAGTACCTGTTTGTATTATTCAATTTAGATAGACAGATTAGTAATGATGATCTATGAATTTCTATTATAATTATATCAATCATCTATGTTGGTGCAAGATAAAGAAGTAAAATGATTAATACTCCAATAGCAGATTTTTCAGGAGAAAATACACATTGGTAATATTGCTTTTTTTGGCAAAAAAAAGAATTACTTTCAACAACCTGGTTCTTTTTTAGGACTACAGAAAAGCCAATATTTTTTCTACAGTAAATATCTATCATTATTTAAGTATAAGATCTTCCAACATTGATTTTTTCCACATCTATTTTTTATTAAAATATTTTAACTATTTTCAATTAATGTAAT
>JAYTTM010000995.1:0-1042 GCA_043745055.1 Chitinophagaceae bacterium
TCCTTTACTGTCGGGCAGCATACCGGCTTTACACAGCGTGAATTAACGGCAGCTAACTTTTTAGCTGGTTACTACCGGCAGCAGAAAAATGTAGACAGCGCCTATAAATATTTATCTGCCGTAATTACAGCTAAAGACAGTGTATTTAGCCAGGAGAAAACAAGAGAGCTACAAAGCATGACTTTTGATGAAACTATGCGGCAGCAGGATATGGCCATCAAGAAATCTGCTGAAGAACATGAGCGGCATGATAATATTCAATATGCATTCATGGCCGTAGGCCTGGTAAGCTTTACCCTGCTGTTTCTGCTATTAAGCAACACGGTGATTGTGAATGAAAAATGGTTACGTTTTTTCGGTGTGCTGGTTCTACTACTGGTATTCGAATTCATAAACCTATACTTCCATAATTATATTTCGCAGACCACGCACCATTCACCCTTACTGACCTTACTGGCCATGGTTGCTACAGCATCTCTATTGATCCCATTACATCACAGGATAGAATACTGGGTAAAGCATAAAATGGTAGAAAAGAATAAAAGGTTACAGCTGGCGGCAGCAAAAAAAACAGTTACCAGGCTAGAGGCAGAAAGCAGTGAGGGGTAAGGGATTGGCTATGGCATAAAAGGCTGTAAGTGGCGTTAGCCCCCAAAACAGTTACCAGGCTAGAAGCAGAGAACAGTGAAGGATAACACATAAAATGTCAGCAAAGAATAAAAGATTACAGTTGAGGTCAGCCCAAAAAATAGCGTTACAACATCCGAGATCCTTGTTACCCATTTTCCAGACTTTCTGACAGCCAGCACAAACCACCAGCTACCTAGGATAAGCGAAATCTTTATTACTCACTGTCGGTGCATTATACAGTTAGCACAAACCGCTGAACGCTAGGATAATCAATGAATTTTTATTTATTAATTTAGGTTGGCTTTCAGACTTGAGATTTTCAAATACTGTCATCCTTAAAAGCGCTGCCGTCTGTATAAATTCTTACTTGACCATCATGATAAAAACATGTCTTTTTCTGCTCTTTATCTGC
>JAYTTM010000996.1:0-3913 GCA_043745055.1 Chitinophagaceae bacterium
TAACAACCGTACCGCCGAACTTTCCATTCTTGCTCTCATCTTAGCTTCGCCATGTTCTTTTACGCCCAAAGCGTAGGCTTCCATTACAGGTTTTACATCATTATTACCTCCAAATTGGTCTACGCCAGCCATTAAGGCTTTATAGTGTCGTTCGCCTTCTGTAAGTTTTTCTACCCCATAAGGTTTTCCCTCAATTGAATCCATTACGGTGTGTTGTTTTGTAATACCCCAATCAGTACAAACTACACCGTCATATTTGTATTTGGTACGCAATAAATCGTTGATAAGGTATTTGTTGTAGCTATTTCCTACATTTTCACCATTTTTAGTATCCTGATTCCAGGAAATAGTGTAATAGGGCATCACTGCCGAAGCCATTTTGGTTTTACCTTTTAGCTTAAATGCGCCTTGCAAAAAGGGTATCATGTGTGCTTCAAAATTATTACCAGGATACACCGCATATTTTCCGTTCGCAAAATGGGCATCACGTCCTGCCTCGCCAGTGCCACCACCAGGCCAATGTTTTACCATCACATTTACACTTTTCAAACCCCAGGCATTTGATTGAAAACCATCGCAATAGGCTTGTGCCATAGCTGCAGAGAGTAACGGACTTTCACCAAAAGTACCATTAAATCTTGCCCAACGAGGCTCAGTGGCAATATCTACTTGTGGCGAAAGTGCTGTGGTAATGCCTAAAGCCCGGTATTCGGCGGCAGCAATCTTTCCAAATCTTTCTATCAAAGCTGGGTCAAAAGTAGCTGCCATCCCCAATGAACCTGGCCACATCGAAATTTCACCACCTGAAGCCGCATCGTATTCTGCCCTTGCAATTGTGCTGTGGCGTGGGTCTGAGCTATTATTAGCAGGAATTCCTTTACCTAAACTTTCGCAAAATGCTTGTAATTTATTGTTCCATTGAGCCGCTATTTCAGGACTTTGTACGGTTGTTAATAACACATGACGAAGGTTATCTTCTTTCAAAAATTTCTTTTGTTGGTCGGTCAAATCGCTTGGGTCGGTTTCACCTTTTATAAATTGTTTTCCATTATATGTTCCTGTAAAACGTCCTCCTGCCCGTGCAGGAATAGATTGGTGAGCCGAGTAAAGCATCAAGCCTGCAATTTCTTCCATGGTAAGTTTTGTCGCTAAATCTTTTGCCCGCACCTGATATGGTAAACGCCAATCTTCAAATTTATCTAATTTACCATTTCTATTCAAATCTTTAAAAGCTAAACCATTAACTGTTAAAATTTTAACTCCCGAAGAAGCAGAATATCCCAAGGTTGGACCATTTGGGTTTTTTACAATATTGTAAGTACCTTTTGAGATTTCACTCCATTTTTTTTGGGCTTGTAGTGAGGGAGTTAGCATAACAAGCAAGAGTAACGATAAGGAATATTTCATATTTTCTATAATTTTATTTAGAGCCTGTTTAAAAATTAAATTTTCAATTACCAATGTCAATTTACACTTCAAAATATGCCCGATTTTACATCAAAAACACTAAAATTTGATCAATGTTTATACACTTTGGATACTATACAAAAAACATAGAATAAATTTTAAACAGACTCTGATATAATTCACTTTTAAAAAAGGCTCCCCGGATTAAGTTAAGCAAAAGTACCGAATGCATAAAGCAAGGAAACAAATGAAAATACTATACAATATTTTTTCAAATCGGAACCATTTGAAAATCAAAACGTGTTGGCTGGTCTATTTAAACTGACTTTATCAAAACTACAGGGACAAAGTTTTACTATTAGATAAAATATTACATATTTTAGATACAATTTAAACATCTGGCTCATACCAAAACCAAAATCATAGCAATTTCCTACAGTATCTTTATAACATTCTATATCAAAAGGAACGTCTTCAGCTTGTTTTTCAACGGCTTTTATATCCACTGGCATTTGCATGGGTAAGCGTGCCGATGGCTCTGATTTACCCGAAAGAATTTCAAAAATTACTTGGTCTTGTCGGCCGAGGAAATGGTTAAATTATCCGCTATTAAACTTTTATTGAATAAATTTTAAACAAGCTCTAAAAAAGTACATGCCTAATAAACCCTGTTGTATCACCATATTTATAATAGCTATGCCTGAAAAAGTATTTTTTGGATATGGAAAATTATAAAATGCATCACACTAAAACGCTCACTAAAATACAGCAGTACGATTAACCAATACCAGTAAAACCTGCTAGCACACCTGTGGTCATATATAATGTGAGCCTCTGTCGCACCGCAGAGTGTTGCCTGTGCATAGAACAAGGCAGGCTCTTTTGCAAGGTTGGATTCTGTGTGTCGGCTTTGTGTACCTTGCAAATGTGCCTGACTTGGTGCGTTGGGCAGTCTTTCAGCCCTTTAAAATTTTCGAAGTTCACCTCAAACTTTTCACGGTTTACATAATTTCCAAATTTATTTAAATTCTACGAAATAGGTTTGTGTTGTAAAAAAAGATACAATATGAAAAAGTTATTAATATTTTTTATAACACTCGTCATTGCCATTAAAGGTATAGCTCAAACAATAGAAACCTCTGTCTCCGGCAGTACAGTGGATACAAAGAATATGCCTGTTGAATCAGCACCCATTTCATTAATGAAGTCAAAAGATTCTTCTATAATAAAAATTGCTGTTTCTGATAAATCAGGAAAGTTTTGCTTTACTGGAATTTCAATTGGTAGTTACTTTGTTACAACAAGTGCTGTAAGTTTTGCAAAAACAAATTTCCCTGTATTTATTATTTCAGAAAATAATACAACGATAAGGGTTGGCACTTTGATTTTACAGGAACTACCAAAAAATCTTTCTGCTATTGTTGTTAACAGCAAGAAGCCACTTATAGAACAAAAGATTGACCGCATGGTGGTAAATGTTGATGCCTCTTTAAATAATGTGGGTTCTACTGCCTTAGAAGTGCTTGAAAAATCACCCGGAATAACTGTTGATAAAGATGGCAACATCAGTTTGAAAGGTAAGTCATCAGTAATGGTAATGATTGATGGCAAACCTTCCTATCTCAGCGGTGCTGAACTGGCTAATCTTTTGGGCAATATGAATTCAAACCAGTTAAGCCAAATTGAAATAATGACCAACCCATCAGCAAAATACGATGCCGCAGGCAATGCCGGTGTAATTAATATTAAAACAAAGAAAAGTATAACACTGGGATTTAACGGCAGTGTTACACTAAACTATGGTCAGGGAGTTTATGCAAAAACCAATAACAGCATTATGCTTAACTACAGAACCAGTAAGATAAATACTTTTTTAAATTATGGTTACAGCCTCAATAAAGGCTTTATAAATTCTGACATCCAAAGAAGTTTTTTTGGAACCAATGGAGAAAAAATTTCTGAATTAGACCAGCAGTCTAACAGAATAAATCAGAGCCAAAACAATAACCTGAAATTAGGGTTAGATTATTTTATCAATAAGCAAACAACTTTAGGGATTGTAACCACAGGTTTCTTAGCGCCTCAAAAGCAGGATGGTTTTACTACGAGTTATCTTAAAGACGGTAACACTAATATTAATTCTATAGAAAAAACCATCAGAACATTTGACAACACATGGAAAAATAGAACAGTTAATCTCAACTTTCATTCTTCATTCGACAGCAGTAAAAAAGATATAGCCGCCAATTTTGATTACCTCCATTATGATTTTTCAGGCAATCTAAATATTAAAGGACTTTCATATAATCCAAACCTAATCTTACAAGCATCGAATTATTTAAAGAAACGGCCTCATTTAGCAATTGATATTTATTCAGGTCGTCTTGACTATGCTCAAATCCTCAATGATGGTATTAAATTAGAGACGGGTATTAAATCAAGCCTGGTGAAAACAAATAACAAGGCTCTTAATTATTCAGAAAATATCAATGCAGCATACCTTAAC
>JAYTTM010000997.1:0-1038 GCA_043745055.1 Chitinophagaceae bacterium
GACTTTTTTCATGCTGCTAAGTTCAACAAAACTTTTTAATTCGGTTTGGAAGGTTTTATGTTTTAAATTGCCAAAAATTGGTGGATACATTCTCGGAAACTGGTTGTTTTATTGCTCAATAAAGATATACAGTACAAGAGTGCGACGCCAATAAAGCTGATAAAAGATTATTAGCCCGGTCCAAAAAAATATTTTAAACAATGCTTTTATTTCCCTTTGGGTTTAAGGGCAGAAAATTAAACACAATGGCACAAGCAAAAGAAGGTGATGTAGTAAGAGTACATTACACAGGAAAATTAACCAGCGGAGAACAATTCGATTCTTCTGCAGGCAGGGAACCACTGGAGTTTACAGTGGGCGCAGGGCAAATGATTAAGGGTTTTGATGCAGCTATGCCTGGTATGGAGATTGGTGAAAAAAAGACCGTCAATATTGTTCCGCAAGAAGGTTATGGCGCAAAGGACCCTGCTGCTATTATTGAGTTTCCCAAGGAGCATATTCCTGCTGATATGAAGTTGGAGCCAGGGATGAAATTAACCCTTACCGATCCTAATGGAAACCCTGTTCCAGTAGTGGTTGTAGAGGTTAAAGAAGGAGTTATTATTTTAGATGCCAACCATTTTTTAGCTGGTGAAGAGCTGGTTTTTGATATTGAATTGGTAGAGATTGTATAGTGGGAAAAAGTTGCCTCAAAACACTTACGAGGCTTAAAGAACTGATTTATGGAAGACGGTATTATACCTAAAGTTGCTGCACTCAACTCCCCCATAGGAGTGGGGGGCATAAGTTCTGATAACGTTGCGGAACGCCTGTTGCGCTATGTACAGATTGATACGCAAAGTGACCCCAACAGTAATGCACATCCCACTACTGAAAAGCAAAAAGACCTGAGTAAATTATTACAAAGGGAATTATTTGATATGGGCATTACAGATGCCATTACGGATGAGTTTGGTTATGTGTATGCAACTATTCCAGGTAACAGCAATAAAAAAAACATTCCGGTTATTTGCTTTTGCAGTCATGTTGATACAGCGC
>JAYTTM010000998.1:0-1038 GCA_043745055.1 Chitinophagaceae bacterium
TGCGATCTAAAGACGATAAATTTAACCCCGTATGCCGGGCACCAAAGAATGGAGGATTTACATTTGGTTCGGTAATTATGACACTTACCGGTAATCCTAATTTGCAGATCACCGCCGGGCCACCGGATGAATCGGAATACAGGAAAGTAGCGTTTACTTCATCTATCGAGAAAATACAAAACGAAATATGGCAATTGGAAGAAAATTACTGGAAATATGTAAAAGAAAAAGACTTGCAGTCTTACCTCACTTTATGGGATGAAAAATTTACAGGTTATCCAGGCAATAATATCATCGGCACAAAAGCAACTATCACCGACTGGATCACCGACATGTATAAGAATAAAACTGGCGTTTTCAATTATAAGCTTACCCGTAAAGTAGAAAATGTATTTGATGATATTGTTGTTGTGCTGTATGATGTATCGCACGGGTTTACCAATGATAAAAACGAAGTGGTGAAAACTGGTGTTTTTAAAATTACCCATACCTGGAGGAAGACTGACAAAGGATGGTTGATAATAGGAGGCATGGGGGCAAATAAATGATATGTGCCGAGCCTACGGCTCTCAGGGTTTGTGGTTGCGGTATTTCACCGGGTTAAAACCCGGTGTTACAAAACAAAACCGAGCCTACGGCTCTGCAAGTAGACAGATGGTATCAGATGCTTGTAGTTGCAGATGCGTAGCATCGATACATCTTGTAGCAACGGGTTTCAACCCGTTGAAAAAAAAGATAACAAATTGAGATGCGTAGCATAGGCACATGTAAAAAAAGCATGTAAAAAGCAAGGAATAAAACAAAAAATAGATCAAACCCTGAAGTGTATATGCAGATGCGTAGCATCGATACATCTTGTAGCAACGGGTTGAAACCCGTTGAAAAAAAGATAACAAATTGAGATGCGTAGCATCGGCACATATAAAAACAGCATGTAAAAAGCATGTAAAAAGCAAGGAATAAAACAAAAAACAGATCAAACCCTGAAGTGTATATGCAGATGCGTAGCATCGATACATCTTGTAGCAACGGGTTTCA
>JAYTTM010000999.1:0-1038 GCA_043745055.1 Chitinophagaceae bacterium
ACATTTACCGCATTAGCACCTTTGGGGCCCATCTCTACTTCAAAAGTAACTTTGTTGTTTTCTTTAATAGCCTCTGTTATAGAATTGATGTGGACAAAAACACTTTCCTGTGTTTCTGAATCTTTAATAAATCCATAACCTTTTGCATCATTAAAAAACGTTACAATTCCTTTACGAATTAAATCATCGGGATTCATGGGTCCTTGTTTGGGAACCCCTATTTCTATATCCTCTACATTAATGATGATTTTCTTTTTGGGATCTGGTGGCTTAGAAGAAAGATTGCCATTCTCATCCAGGTAAGCAAACATGCTCTCCAGGCTGTTATCGCCTTTGCTGTTATCTTTACGCTCCTGCTTTTTTTCAGCTTTTTCTTTTTTATTAGCTTGTTTTTTCTTTTCTCTTTCCTTTTTATTCCAGGTTTCTGCCATAGTGCTTTTATGTTTAATTAAAAATTGTGTTGTAGTTTATACGATTGGGTTGCAATGCCTTACAATGATATAAAAAAGCTTTAATCTTATCATTGAATGCGGTTAAAGGTACGGTAAATTTTTCTTCTATTTTCTGTTAGGTTTTCAAAGGGTGCATTTCAAATTGTCGCTCTTGATTCCGGTCGGTGGCGACACCGACCGAGGATGGAAAAATAAACTTAATAGTATAATGAGTGAAATAGATTAAAAGTTTATCCACATCCCGGTAAATTCATTTCTTAAAATCTTTACAAGTTGTGGCTTTAAAATTATTTGTTTTATTAAAGCTAGAAATTATTGACCAGTGATATGTTAATAATTAAGTAGCGCATACTAAGGGGGTAGACACTTAAAAATAAACTTTACCTACACTTAAACTCAGGGTCTACCTACTTTATAATTACTCTGTCAAAATATGATTAAGTTAATACTGATTGAATGATTGTAATGGATTGTATATTTCAAAAAACCACTAAAAACACCCGATTGGTGAGCCAGGTGGAGCAACGGAGTGTAAAGTAGGTTTGGCATCTAAAGGCTTTTTTATCCGCTCAAGCGTAAGCTCAAA
>JAYTTM010001000.1:0-1036 GCA_043745055.1 Chitinophagaceae bacterium
GCTTTTTCTGTATAACCTACAGAAGCAATTTCGGGACTGCAATACGTACAACCGGGTATGTTATTGTAATCAATTGGCTCCGGATGGTGACCACTTAAATGTTCAGCTGCATTGATACCTTCTTTAGCAGCAACATGAGCCAACGCCTGGCCAGGTGTGCAATCACCAATAGCATAAATACCAGCTACAGTTGTTTGGCCAAATGCATCAACCGTAATTTTTCCTTTTTCGGTTTTAATGCCCAATGCTTCCAAACCAATGTCTTCAATATTGGCTACTACACCAACTGCACTTAATAAAATGTCAGCTTCCAAAGTAATTTCTCCGGTAGGTGTTTTCACTGTTGCTTTAACTCCTTCCCCACTTATATCTACTCTCAGCACTTCGCTGTTGGTCATTATGTCGATACCTTGCTTTTTGTATTGCTTCTCCAGCTCTTTGCTTATATCCTCATCTTCTACAGGAACTATTCTTGGCATAAATTCTACAATGGTAACTTTAGTACCCATGCTGTTGTAGAAGTAGGCAAATTCGCTGCCAATAGCGCCGCTTCCGCAAATGATCATACTTTTTGGTTGTGCAGGTAATACCATTGCAGCCCTGTAACCAACAATTTTTACATCATCAATCGGCATACTGGGTAGTTGCCTTGCCCTGCCACCTGTAGCTATTATGATGTTTTTAGCTTCTTCAGTTTTTTTAGTTCCGTCTGCAGCTGTAATTTCTAACTTACCCGGTGCTATCAATCTGCCATAGCCCATTATCACATCAATTTTATTTTTCTTCATTAAAAACTGCACGCCCTTGCTCATTTTATCAGCAACGCCACGGCTGCGTTTAACAACGCCTTCAAAATTGTGGGAAGGGTTTTGCACCGTAATGCCATAATCAGCTGCATGTTTGGCGTATTCATACACCTGTGCACTTTTCAACAAAGCCTTGGTAGGAATGCAACCCCAGTTGAGGCAAACGCCACCCAGACTTTCCTTTTCTATTATTGCTACTTTTTTACCTAACTGGCTAGCTCTTATTGCCG
>JAYTTM010001001.1:0-1036 GCA_043745055.1 Chitinophagaceae bacterium
AATGGGCAGGCTACTTTTGGTTCATCTTGTTGTGTACCAATCATTCCACGGCTTAACGCCATTTGCTGTCGATGCGGACATTCATTTTGAGTAGCATACCATTCATTTCTGCGGGCAAAATGAAATAATGCAATTTGTGTGTCTTCATATTTTACACAAACACCTCCGTTAGCAGGTACATCTTTTATACTGCAAGCTGCAAACCAGGTAAATGTTTTTTCTTCTGTTAGCGTTAACATCATTCAATTTTTATATAGTTATGCTTATCCCGAAATACCGGGTTATATTTTTTCATATAGCAAGTGGGGAAATTTATTCATCACTGAATAAAGAAGGAGACAATCGTTAAAAGCGGAAGGCCAATAAAAGAAAATAACCAATTGTATGTTTAATAATCTACGAGACTATTATTGGAATTGCTTATCACTAAATTTTAAAAAACTTTTTATAAAATCTTAATTTTTTACGTACACATCAATTTTCACCATTTCATTTTTAAAGGTTAATACATAGCGTTTTTATCTCCAATCCTTTACCTTTTTCTGATCTCTCATCAACTCAAATTTTACGGTAGGATCTTTAACTTCCGGGGCATTAACAAAGTGAGAGAAGCGCTTTCTGATTTCAGGGTTTTCAATTGCTTCCTTCCATTCACACTTGTAACAGTTTACCAGTACCTGCATTTCGGCCTCCCATTGTGCAGCCATACTCAGGCTATCATTCAATACCACATTGCGTAGGTAATCAATTCCGCCTTCCATTTTATTAAGCCAGGTAGCTGTTCTTGTTAATGTGTCGGCAGTTTTTATATAAAACATTAAAAAACGATCAATGTATTTGATACAGGTTTCATCATCCAAATCGGCGGCTAATAATATTGCATGTTGCGGTTTACTTCCGCCATTGCCACATACATGCAGGTTCCAGCCTTTTTCTGTAGCAATAATTCCAAAATCTTTGCTTTGTGCTTCGGCACATTCCCTTATACAGCCACTTACACCACCTTTTAGTTTGTGGGGTGAACGTAAACCACGGT
>JAYTTM010001002.1:0-1035 GCA_043745055.1 Chitinophagaceae bacterium
GGGGAATGGTGAATGGGCAATCGTCAATCGTCAATGATGAATTATGAATGGGCAATAGAAAAAAATTAGCAATTTAGAAAGTAGATGATTGCTCGTGAAATTTGTACGTTTTAGGAATCTGCTTTTTTATTTCTTATCAGCTTATAAACCTTAATGGCGCTCATTAAAAGAATAGTAAAAAGAATCAGACCGACAATGCCCCATATCCAGCTCATACTGTCTTTTACGGTAACGATCATAACAATAGCGATTAAAAAAACAGTGGCTACTTCATTCCATATTCTTAATTGATTGGAAGTATATTTAAAGATGCCTTTCATTTCATCGCTATAAATTTTTTGCAGCGTAAAATGGTAAGCATACAAGCCTGCTACAAAGCCCAACTTTACCCATAGCCAGGATGGAATGCTTCCGAAAATATAGGCTATCCATCCGCCAAAAATAATGGTGAGTATCGCTGATGGCCAGGTAATACCCAGCCACAACCTTTTAATCATTATTGAAAATTGTTTTACCAAAATCTCTCTTTCAATACCTTCCTTTTCAGCAGCCTCTGTATTGTAAATAAACAACCGTACAATGTAAAACATACCAGCAAACCAGGTTACTATAAAAATAATGTGGAGTGCTTTAACGTAGTTATAAACCATAACTTATTGCGAATTAAAAAGAAATTAAAAGCGAATATTTTAAAGCTTAAAATTACAAATATTCTATCTGCTATCGGGCTGTTGTATTAAGCCCCTCCTTCGGAGGGGTTGGGGAGGCTTAAAATCATTTCCTCATTTCCCGCTGCTGTTTCTTTAACCCACTTTGCCAATACCTCCAACCACAGGTGATTGGTATTTAAACAAGGAATCATTTTATAAGATGTACCACCGGCTTCCATAAATGTTTCTTTGCCCCGTTCATCAATTTCTTCCAATGTTTCCAGACAATCACTTACAAAAGCCGGACAAAGAATTAATAATTTTTTGATACCTTCTTTTGGCATTTGCTCTAAGCGGATATCGGTAAAAGGTTGCAGCCAACCCT
>JAYTTM010001003.1:0-1035 GCA_043745055.1 Chitinophagaceae bacterium
CCAATAGCCACCACTCTTTTAATTTGAGAAAAAGCCTGGTTGATATTTATAAAAATAAGCAGGAATGCATACACCCCAAGACGACGACTTGATTTTAAATTAGTAGATTTAAATACAATATGTATTAAACGAAAAGGTAACCTATAGGAATTATTTCTATTCTGCATTCTATTAATCTTGCTTTTTAAATATTTTACTTAAGATAAATATTTCCAATAATCAATATTTGTACCATTTATTTTAATAAAGTTAGTTGTAGAATTTCATTTTTATTTTTTTTAATGTAACAGACTTTTATTTTTTAATGAATATGGCTGGTAATAAAGGTATAATTAGTTATTTCAAAAATTTGTATACATATATTTTAAACGGTAAATCATCCGTTCAAAAACCAGCGGTTATAACTAACAGGGACTATAACAAACTGCAAAAGGCCCTAATGCAAGAAAATTTTCTTGTATGAAGGGCTTTTTTGACTTAGCAATTTATTGATAATTTTAATCACTTTCTTCCAGGTGAAAATGCTGGTGATGGGCACCTGCAGCTATATGCAGTGCGAAGCTGGCAATGGCAAGGTCTTTTAAAATACTGATCAATGCCAGTTGGCGGGTTTCCTTAGCACCTGCGTTAAGGAAGTTAGGCACATGGATAGTAAGAATGAAAATGACAAGTAAGGCGGCAAGTATGTAGCCGGTGAATTTTACATACTGGTTAGTCATAAAAGATATACCCGTAAGAATAAATGCAATGCCTACAAAATAGGCCCATACAATTCCTCCCACCAATTCGGATGGTACATACGCCATCAGGTCGTGTGGGTAGAGAAAATGAAAAATTCCAAAAATGATTAACACAACCGATAACAGATAGATGGCGATCCGGGAGATGATGTGATAATGTTTCATATTTTAAAAGTTTTGTAAAAGGTAAAAATTTTGATGATGTAAAAAAAATGATTAACATCATCTGTATCAATGAAGACTGTCAATTGAAGTTGAGCTGTTCCGATTCGCCTGATTTGAAAGTATGGTTTTT
>JAYTTM010001004.1:0-3890 GCA_043745055.1 Chitinophagaceae bacterium
CAACAAGAAGTCATAATTTCGGAAGTTATAAAAAACGAAAACTCTTTTTGGGATAGTGACGCAGGACTTGCAATGATAAATGACTTTAAGATTGGTGGACAAGCCAGCCACTAACAAAAGTATTGCTGCAATTGGGGCTGGACGGAAGAACAATCATCGGCAGTGCATATCCAAGCTTTATATCCGGCGGACGGAATTCTACCGGTCATTAGCTTTTAACATCAACTTTTGTTTATAAATTTAGCTTCAGTTCCGGGCGGACAGTTGGTCAATTCCCCAACTGCAGCAATACTCGAACGTTGGTGGCAATTTTATGAATCAACCTACAGAAGAAAATATCGCTAAAAAGAAGAACAAGACATTTTCCAAACACTTTACAATTTTGGTGAATGGTGAAAAGCAAAAGATAGTAAATTATAAAATTAAACTTGGACGAAACGACAAAAAGGTAAAGACATTAGAATTGATTTCAAAGTTCAAATTTGCCAGTAATCTTAACACGGACAAACCAATATTTGTAGTAATTGACAAAGATGAGAAATTGAGTTTTGAAGGAACTTTTTCTTTTGGAGCTATTGCCATTGGAAATTACTCATTAGGAATAAAATTGAAAAGTTGAATATTTTATTTGTTTGTAGCAGAAATAGGTGGAGAAGCCCAACAGCAGAAACAGTTTATAAAAATCGGCAAGACCACAAAGTTAGGTCGGCAGGAACAGAACCATCTGCAAAGATTAGAGTTTCATCAAAACATATTTTATGGGCTGACATTATTTTCACAATGGAGAAAAAACATAAGCAACGACTGCTAGAAAATTTTCCTAATGAGACAACAAATAAACAACTTATAAATCTCAACATTGCAGACGACTACGAGTATATGGACGAAGAACTTGTTGAAATGATTAAGCTTTCAGTTGACCAATATTTATAGACCCGCAAGACAAAACTGCCACCAACAAAAGGTTTTGTGCAATTGGGGCATGACGTGCAGCAATCATCAGCAGTGCAATTCCAAGCTTTGGTTTCGGCAGACGGAATTCTGTTGGGCATTAGTTGTAAACTTCAACTTTTGTTTATTAATTTAACTTCAGTTCCGGGCAGACAGTTGGTCAATTCCCCAACTGCACAAAGCCTCGAACGTTGGTTGCAACTTTTTTTATTTATTTGCTTTAAGTAGATTCTACTAATTGTAGCTATTTTGGGCTTTGGTTTTTCATTCATCCATCATCATTCAGCATTGGTTTGGGCAGGACGCACACTGCTGAACATTTTAGGTTAATATCAAGCTTTTAGTTTTCTATTTGTCTTCAGTTTGGGCAAGACGTTCTTTACTCAGCGACATAAATAATGTTGCTTTTGTACATTTTTAAACATTAAAGCTGCCACCAACAAAGGTATTGCTGCAAGCAGGGCGTGACGTTGTTATCTTCGGCTGCAGCTCGCTATCAGCTTCGGTTGTGGGCTGGACAAGCATCTTTGGGCTTTTGTTTTTTATCTTTTACTTTTATAACTTTATTCATCATCGGTTGGGGTCGGACATAGCAATGAATTCCCTGCCTGCAGCAATACCCGACCGTTAGCTGTCATTCTACACGACCACCCTGCAAATTCAAGCAGACAGACAAAAACTCAACAAAAACTGTTATTTTAGCAGTCAAATACTAACGCAACGATTTTGATGAAAAATAAGTACGTAAACTTTATATCAGACAAGCATTTATTAAGTTGCATTGGCAATCTTTATAAGGCATATTTGAAAGCCAAAAACAATATCACCAAAAAGAATTTCTATACCAATAAGGTTGACACAATTAAATTAACATTTGATTCAAAATTCAATGACATTGACGAGGAAAGCCTCATCCAATCTGAAATTTTACGCCAAATAGACAAGTCTATAAATAATTCAATCGGCACTTTTCACGAACAAATTTTAGGCGGTATTGAAGGTTTTGAAATTGGCAATTTGAGTGGCTTCGACATCAAAGCCAAAGACAATACTTTATTTGCCGACATCAAAAACAAGCACAACACAATGAACAGCAGTGCAGCCGAAGCCTTGTTTCAAAAGTTGGCTCGTTATGCAAACGACTATAAAAAAGCGAAATGTTATTGGGTACAAATTTTAGCGAAAGGAAGTTTTTGTGAGTTATGGAGTGGCGATATAAATGGTAAAGAATACAGTCATAGCAGAGTTTACAAAATTTCAGGCGACCAATTTTACGCTTTGCTTTCAGGCAAGCAAGATGCACTTTTGCAACTTTACAAAGTATTACCAAAAGCAATAAAAGATTACTTAAACTCTATTGAACACAGCAGCGAAGCCATAGAAAACTCTGCTATTGACGAAATCAAATCAGAAACAAAAACTTCTAAACGTAGCATTTTAGACCAAATAACATTTGAAAACTACAGCTACTACTTAGGTTTTGACAAGCTGTAATATTGATTGAGAAATTTAACAATTGAGTAACCAACTTCTTTACCAAGATTTACGGGAACTGCATTTCCAATTTGTTTGTACTGTTGAGCAACCGAACCTTCAAAATTCCAATCGTCGGGAAAAGTTTGAATTCTTGCGTATTCACGAACTGTAAAAGGACGGGTTTCTTCGGGATGGCAACGTTCTGTTTGTTTTTGGGCAGGGCTGCAAGTTAAAGTAAGGCAAGGTTCATCCCACCCTATTCTACGAGCAATCCCAGTTTTACCGCCACTTAAATGAAAGCTGCCACCCATAAATTGTTTTTGAATTTTTAAAGGCAAATCACGCCAATAACCTTTTTGAGGCACTAAGTCCAAAACGTCTATTTTACTTTTCGGATATTTTGCACCCTCTGATTTTGGTACATTGTTTTCAAACAATTCACCTTTTTTTAAAGCATCTTTTAGGTTGTATATTTTTTTGTACGGCTTTGGGTATTCATATTTCAAATCAATATCCTTCCTTATGCCAACTAAAATTAATCGTTCTCTTTTTTGCGGAACTTTGAAATTGATAGCTTTTAAAACTTGCACAGGAACAACATTGTAGCCAATTTCATCTAAAATTGAAATCATGCCTTGCAAAGTTTTTCCATTTTCATGGCTCAACAAACCACGAACATTTTCGCCAATACAAATCGGAGGATTTACTTCTTTTACAACTCTTGCAAACTCATAAAAGAGTGTTCCTCTTGCATCTGCTAAACCTAATTTTTTACCTGCATAACTAAATGCTTGACAAGGAAAGCCACCAGTTACAACATCAACTTTATTATGGTATTCAGAAAACTTAAACGCTTTAATATCGCCTTCCAACACTTTCCATGTTGGACGGTTTTTGCGTAAAGTTTGACAAGCCCATTTATCAATTTCATTCAGTGCGACACATTTTAATCCAGCTTTTTCCATACCTACAGCCAAGCCGCCAGCACCAGCAAACAATTCCAAAACCCGATATTCATTTTCGGGTTCAACATAATTTGACACGGTTTCTTCTGTATCTTGACTTAGAAAGTCGGAAAACAAAGTTTGCACTTCGGCTTTTCTGTAGACACGGTAATTGCTCATAGGCTCACGGACAGCAGACAATTTGCCCTCTCTATCCCAACGCCTTAAAGTTTCTTTGCTTTTGCCAATTAGTTTAGACGCTTCTGACAACGATAAATATTCACTCATAACCAAGTTATTTAACCTTATACAATGGTTACAAACTTACGACTAAAATTGAAACTTCCAAACACCAAGAGAAAAGAACGACAGCTAACAAAGGTATTGCTGCAAGCAGGGCGGAACGTTGTAATCTTCGGCTGCGGTTCGCTATCAGCTTCGGTTGTGGGCAGGACAAGCATCGCTGAACTTTTGTTGGTTATCTTTTACTTTTATATCTTTATTTATCAGCGGTTGGGG
>JAYTTM010001005.1:0-3889 GCA_043745055.1 Chitinophagaceae bacterium
CTCCCGTTCCTTTACTGTTATGGGTTCTGCGTCATCAGAGATGGACTTCAATTTATCTGGTGCAGTACTATCGCCTGCTTTTGCAAGTACAGAACTGCCAAGGGTAATACCACTAATTATACCTGTACCAGCCATTGCTGAGAATCGTAAAAAGTTTCTTCTTTTAAGGCTCATAAAATTTAATTGAGATGGAATTTAATTTGTTTTAAAGTTAGGGGATTATTGGATTGATTGGCTTGAAATCAAAACTGTAAAGGATTTATTTTTTAAAGTTCAATTAGCAAGAAAAATTTATAAAAAAGTAAAGTTATGGGTTGTAAAAAAGCCTTTCCAAGCATACATATGATTTTCGTTTTTGGTAATTTATGTTCATTTCTGTAATAGTTTGCTTTACTTTTAAGCCATGAAAATAGCTCTAACAAAAACAGCGTTTGTATTTAGTGAAACTAAGATGAATGAAATTTTAACTATTGCAACTGGTAAGGGAGGCTTCGATAAACTCAGCGCTGCTGAAAGCAAAGCACTGACAAAACATACTAAGATAGTGGAAGGTTACGAAGCTGAATATTACAAAATTCCGACACTGGAAATTGTTTAAGGGCTTACTTGCCTTAGTAATAAATGAGAAAAAATTGAAGCAATAAGACTTAGCCAAAATATTAGAAGTTACGGCAACAATATTTAAATTCCCACAAGGTTTTGCATCAAGTCAATAACTATTGTTCTACAAACATTAAATATAAACTTGGGTAGTAATTATTTTTCTGCGTAATAACTGATTCGTAGGTTGGTTAGTTTTTTATGTAATTATTTTTCAAAATCAGTTTTATATTTATTTTTAAATTTCAAATTTTTTTATTTACTGAATTATTGTATTGTTTAGAAATTAAAATATAAATTGTTTTTTATTTAAAATATTCTCTGTGTTCAAAACTTTAGTTCATCATACAGTTCAAGATTTAGATAATCCAGAATATGTCGAAGACAACGCCCCATTTAAAATGCTTAATAGAGGTAAAGGAACATATTTGGGGGAAGGATATTATTTCTGGGATAATCACTATGATTTAGCTTGTTGGTGGGGAGAGGTTCACTGTAATAAAAAGTATATGATTTGTGAAGGCGACTTTGAGATACCTAACTATGATATTTGCGATTTAGCAGGTTCACGAACAGATCAGCTTTATTTTCAAAAATGTATAGAAATTTTAAATGCTGATGAAAATACAATGGAATCAATAATTACTTTACTTTTAAAACTCGAAGCCCAACCTGAAAAAAGAGGTTTATTCCCTTATAAAGCAATTAGAGCCGTTGATGTTTTTAAAGGTAAATACGCTGAACATTTAATAAATTTTAATGTTGAGAAGAAAGGATTTGTAATATTAAATCCAAAAATTATTATCTGTTTGTTCAAAAAAGTAGTTGGTATTATAAATAATTTTAAAATTACATACCCGAATAAGTATATAAATTGACACAAAGTATAAAAACTTTCAATTACCTTTGATATTCCTTCTTAATTACACTATCTGTGCTATTATATTCTAATCTCAATGTGACTGAGGACGGCGAAGCCTTAAAATAATGTAGAGCCTCAAGCGTTTATCTTTCTATAGTTAGTTTTTATTAAACCAATAACAATGTTCTCTCCACAACAAATAAAGTCGTTAGAATTATTAAAGCAATTTGTAGCTGAAACTCCTAAACAAGAGGTGAAGCATTTGCTTGATACTTTTCAAGTACACAATCCACAGGGGGTAACATATACCCAGTATTTAGATGGAGTGGAATACCAATTGAGTTTAGAAAATCTATTTTTTTGTGATAGTTCTTCAAATTCTTTAGAAATGTACTGTTTATATAGTGATGAACTAAAAAACGCAAATTTTAAACATCCGCCTCCTGATTCATTTAAAATAACTAATCAAAAAGACCCCGAATTTTTTTCGGGGTTTTTTTATATACATTTGTTGAATGATAGAAGCAAAAAAAGCACAATTCAAATTTTCTAACTATACGATACCAAAATTTTCATTTGATGGCTTGGCTAACCATGATACAGGATTAAAAATTCAATTTGAGCCTTCCGGCATGTATGAAGAAAAGGAAGGGGTTTTTCATCTATATTTGAATTTTATAGGAAAAAAGGATAATGAGCAAAATGAAGTTGTAGTTAATGTTTCCAGTATTGCCGTTTTTAATTTTCAGCCTGAATTACCTTTTAGTGAAATACCGGAATTTTTTTATAAAAACTCGATAGCTATATTTTTCCCATATTTAAGGTCATTTCTAAGTACTCTTTCCTTACAAGCCAACACAAGATTGATACTTTTAGATTTGATGAATCTTACTGATTTATCAGATATATTTAAAGCAAATACAAAATGCAAAAATGATTTAGATGAAAATATCAATTAAAAATTTCAAGGACCTTCTTTTTTCTTTTTTATAGCAATTTTGGGTAAAAAAAGTAGTTAAAGCCCTCTTCATGGCTATTTCAAAAGTCATCTTTAAAATCATAGGTTATGGCTTTTTTTTTGCCTTAGTCATTATTGAATTTACAATTAATTTTGTGAATAGTATTGTAATAAGGGTGGTTATAGCACCATTGAGAAATCATCTTTCTCACCTTCCTATTTTCTGATAATATGCTCAACCGATGCAGAGTTTATGTACATAAACCCATTAAATTCAAAACACTACATTCCGCTTTTTAATAAGTCACCAAGGTAAACTCCTGATTTTACGTCTGTAACAAAATCTTTCCTATCGGTATCTTCTAATTCTGAAGTTACCAATACCAAACTTTCTGTAATTCTGAATCATAAAGAAAACCATCCATTTATTTCTAAAGAGTATGAATGAAAACTGTTTAAATATTACCTACTTATAAGGTATAAAAAGTGTTACCTAAGTTACACAGGCATAAAGTTATTTTGTAAATTAGATTTCAGTATGACAAACCAACAAGCAATAAACCCCCAATAGGTAAAAATTGAGCTCTAAATATTAATTTAAATAAAATCATGCAACCATTAATTTTTATAGCCCTTTTCTCTTTTTGCATAGCTACGAGTTATAGCCAAACTGCAATTGATTACTACAATATGGGAGTTGCTAAGAGTCGCTCAAATGACTACAGCGGAGCAATGCAAGATTATACTAAAGCAATAGAACTTGATTCGAAAAATATTCTTGGCTACTTAAATAGAGGAGTTGCTAAGAGTCAATTAAAAGATTACAGTGGAGCCATTCAAGATTTTACTAAATCAATAAAATTAGATCCGAAATTTGCCTATGCTTACGATAATAGAGGGGTTATTAAGAATCAAATAAAAGATTACAGCGGAGCCTTACAAGATTTTACAAAGGCAATAGAACTCGATCCGAAATCTGTTAATGCCTACTTTCATAGGGCAATAGTTAAGGAAAGATTAAAAGACTACAGCGCAGTAGTAGAGGATTACACTAAAGCAATAGAACTTGATCCGAAATATGTTGATGCCTACTTTTTTAGGGCGATAGCTAAGGGTAAATTAAATGACTATATCACAGCGATAAAAGATTATACTAAAACAATAGAACTTGATCCAAAATATGTTGATGCCTACTATAATAGAGGCGTTTTAAAACTTATACTTAATGACAAAATGGGGGTTGTTTAGATTTTAGGAAGGCAGGTGAATTAGGTTTTGAAAAGGCTTTTGAAGCGATTAAGAAATATTGTAATTAAAAATCAAAAAGGTTATGAGATTTATATCAATTCAACTTTTTGATGAACCTTGACAAATAAAATATTTAGGCAAAGCAATTTGGTCATATTCAAATCTATAATTTAAAAAGCCTTTCATTGCTGAAAGGCTTTTTAAATTGTACCACGTACGGG
>JAYTTM010001006.1:0-1033 GCA_043745055.1 Chitinophagaceae bacterium
AATGGTGAAGTGCAATATTCAGGAAATGCAAAAGTAGATGGTGTGCCGGGTACAGCTGCTCCCATCATTTGTAATTATTTAGAAACAGTTGGCGCTACCTGTGGCACATTGCTGCCAACAGGTAATGCCAAAGATATTATCAACGGTGTAGCAATTACCTGCATAGATAATGGAATGCCTGTCGTGTTAATGAAAGCAAATGACCTTAATCTGTTAGGTAATGAAACCAAAAAAGTATTGGAAGCCAATAAACCATTAAAACAAACGATTGAAGCAATCAGATTGCAGGCAGGCTTAATGATGAAACTGGGAGATGTAAGCCAGCAAACGATTCCAAAAATATGCCTGGTATCATTGCCACAACATGGTGGGGTGATAAATACAAGAATGTTTATTCCGCATGTGGTACATGATGCCATTGGTGTACTGGCGGCTGTGTCAGTGGCAACTTCCTGTTTAATACCTAATAGTGTTACAGAAGGCATTGCTCATTTTAAAAAGGGCACTCATCTTTTCTCCATTGAACATCCTTCAGGCGAATTTACAGTCAATTTAGACTTTGATTTTAGTGACGGCAATTTGACCATTAATAGATCTGGCGTGATAAGAACAGCAAGGTTGTTGAGCAAAGGAGATGTATTTATTCCTTCATAGGGAAGTGATGAATATTTTTCCTTGTAATAAATTTTATTGCATTCTTTAAAATATGTATTGCATGATAAAGAATTTTTGTGGCTTTTCGCTTTTAACGCTCACCTTATTGTTTGCAGGAAATAGACTCAATGCATAGTCTCAAGGAATTTAAATTTCACCATTTCATTTGTTCACAGCAAACTTTTGTCAGTTGGCAGCATTTTAAAAAAATTCTCTCATGAATAAAATAGATTCGTGCAATCATACATACATAGTCAATAAAATAATTTTCATATTATCATAAACATTAGCTCAAAATAAAATTTAAATGACACCCGTAATCGAACCGTTGAAGTTGGTATAGAAATTTGCCATGAAAAAAATATTCAATTAATCAAAA
>JAYTTM010001007.1:0-1032 GCA_043745055.1 Chitinophagaceae bacterium
CGGAATATCTACTGCCAGCAGCAACCGGTTAGCATATTCCTTTTCATCAAAAGGCGCAAATTTTTCTCCCCTGTTTACACCTAAGGTTACAAAAAAAGAAAAGTCTTTCCATTGAAGGGTATGGCTGTTGCCCAGCAATTCGTCAATCACTTCTAATGCAGGCCTGTTATCAATTTCAAATATTGTCGGGCCCTCTGCTTTTGTAATAGTAAGGTAGGCACTTGCTGGCTTACAGCCGTGCATGATAGTTGTTTGCATGCTACATTTACCGCCCACTAAAACAGCTACTACATTTTGTGTTAGCACTTCATTATTATAAAACTGGTAGGTGGTGGCGTTTAATTCCATGTCCGCCAGCAAACCGGCGCCAGCACACGTAATACCTGCTGGCATTTTAGACTCCAACCCTTCAAAAAGCCAGGTTGCAAAATTGAGTCTTGGAGGATTTTGTTGTTTACACGAATCATAAAATACCAGCAGCGCATTATCCTTTTCATTTGCTGCTTGCTGTATTTTAATGCCCAATACTTCGCCCGCTTTACGTTCGTCTACATTCAAATCCGGCGCTGCAAAAATTTTAAAAGTAAGTGTGTCGGATGCAAAAACGGTAACGCCCACTTCAAATCCTTCGTAGCCTAAAAAGTCTTTTGTAATGATGCCGATGCTGGAACCACCCAAAACGGGCGTATCACCCAATACAGATTTAACACCCGCTAAAAATTCGTAGGGATTGTGTTTGCCGCTACAAAAGATCAGGGCAAAATCGGCCTTTGTTATGCCAGCTTGTAAAAGTGCATTGGTAGCGGCTTCAATAGCCGCAGCCATTGAGTTGGTTCGGTTACTATGTGAAATACCAATGTGGGTTGCCATGGTTAAGAGAGGTTTATTTTTAATGAAATGATACTGCAAAAAAATCTATATCCATTCCTATTCAGGAAATGTTGCATTACTATTTGCACAAAAATTAAATAGTATTTCTTCCCCCGCCCCAAAATCTTAAAAAAAGGGAACGATTGTTTGTGATGCTGAATA
>JAYTTM010001008.1:0-3882 GCA_043745055.1 Chitinophagaceae bacterium
ACAGGGTTTAGTTGCATCTTTGCGCTCTATGACAAAAGAATTAAAAAGGGTGGTAATTACAGGTATGGGTGCCATTACACCATTGGGAAATACAGTAGAAGAATTTTGGAAAAATATCGTAGCCGGAAAAAGCGGAGTTGATCTCATTACAAAATTTGATACCAGCAACTTTAAAACAAAATTTGCAGCTGAGGTAAAAGGATTTAATCCTGCTTTGTATTTTGAAAAGAATGAAGCAAGGAAATACGATTTGTTTACACAGTATGCGGTAGCAGCGTCGGATGAAGCCATCAAAAATGCAGAGATAAATTTTGATACGCTCAATAAAAATAAAATCGGTGTTATCTGGGGTTCGGGTAACGGAGGTATACAAACTTTCCAGGACCAGCTGATTGAATTTGCTAAAGGAAACGGACAGCCAAGATTCAATCCTTATTTTATTCCTAAGATTATCGCAGATATTCCTTCGGGTGTTATTTCTATTCGCTATGGTTTACGGGGATTAAATTTTTCCACTATCTCGGCTTGTGCATCTTCCACTACGGCCATCATTGATGCATTTAATTATATCAGGCTTGGCAAAGCAGCTATGATTATTGTAGGTGGTTCCGAAGCTGCAATTAATGAAAGCGGCATTGGTGGTTTCAATGCATCCAGGGCATTGTCAACACACAATGAAAATCCTGCTGAGGCATCAAGACCGTTTGATGTAAAGAGAGATGGTTTTGTAATGGGAGAAGGCGGCGCTGCGATGGTGATTGAAAGCCTGGATGCAGCGCTGGCAAGAGGAGCAAATATTATTGCAGAAGTTGCCGGTGGCGGTATGGCGGCTGATGCTTTTCATTTAACAGGCACACATCCTGACGGTGAAGGAGCTTTTCTCGGAATGCTGGATGCATTGGATGATGCAGGCATTGATGCTGCTAAAATTGATTATATCAATGCACATGCTACCTCCACAGCATTGGGTGATGAAAGTGAACTGAAAGCAATTGAAAGGGTGTTTGGCGATAGAAAGGCGCTAAATATAAGTGGCACCAAATCTATGACAGGCCATTTACTGGGTGCAGCCGGCGCTCTTGAAGCTATCATTACAATAAAAGCTATCCTGGAAAATATTGTTCCGCCAACCATCAACACAACTGAGGTAGATATTGCTCATCAAAATAAATTTGACCTTACATTGGGCAAGGCACAATCAAAAGAAATCAATTATGCCATGAGTAATACATTTGGTTTTGGTGGTCATATTGCAACGGTGATTTTTAAAAAGTACAAAAGCTAAAATAGCCGGGGAGATTCAATTTTTTTCTTACTTCCTTGCTGTTTTCCCGGCTAAAAAATTAATAAATTATCATGCTCAACCAGTTAGCCATCGTATTCCTGTTCTATTAGCGCCACAATCCTGGTTGTGGTAACAGTTTCGTTAATCTTTCGGATTTTAACATCCGGTGCCATTTTTTTGGTCATCTCTTCCTCTTTCCTGGCCCCATCCGGAAGTACATCGTTAACAGCCTAAGACATTCACAAAATGTAGTGGAGCAGTTATATACCTGGCAGGATTGTAATGCCGTTTATTGACATTCAATCGCACTGAAAACAGGAGAGTGTGTTGCTCTTTTACAATAAAATTTGCACCAGTTGGTTAAATATTTTTCTGAAATTTTTTTTCATTGATACGGGCATCTGGATTTTATCTTTACAATTACTGTAAATAGTGTATCAAAAATTGCAAAAGGAGTACTTTTGAAAAGCTGCATTATTTTTACCTTTATTTATGTGAATACTTTTATAGAGGATTCAGCAATGCAGTTGATGCAAAAATCATGATACCCAAAAATGAAATATACCATCTAAAAAAAATTATGCAAAATCAGCAATTACGCAGCCAGGGTTGGTTTGCACGCAAAGGCAAAGACGGATTTATTTACCGGGCATGGATGAAAAACCAGGGTATTCCTCAGGATATGTTTGATGGCAAACCTGTAATTGGTATCTGCAATACATGGAGTGAGTTAACACCCTGCAATGCACATTTTCGTGAGCTGGCAGAAGCAGTAAAAAAAGGTGTACTGGAAGCTGGTGGCTTCCCTGTTGAATTTCCAGTAATGTCGTTAGGAGAAACGTTGATTAAACCCACAGCCATGTTGTACAGAAATTTGGTAAGCATGGATGTAGAGGAATCTATTCGTGCCAATCCAATCGATGGCGTGGTGCTGCTTTGCGGTTGCGATAAAACAACACCATCATTGGTAATGGGTGCATGCAGTGTAAATATTCCAACATTGGTTATCTCCGGCGGCCCCATGTTAAAAGGTCATTGGAAAGGAAAAGACATTGGTACATCCGATGTATGGCGTTTTGATGCAGCGCATAAACTAGGTCAAATATCGGATGAAGAATTTATAGACGCAGAAGCCTGTATGGCCCGTACACAAGGGCATTGCGCTGTAATGGGTACCGCTTCTACAATGGCAGTAATGGTGGAAGCTTTAGGCCTTTCCTTGCCCAACAATGCATCCATACCTGCGGCTGATGCAAGGCGCAAAGTGCTTTCACAACTTTCAGGCAGGCGTATTGTAGCAATGGTGAGGGAAGAACTCACCTTATCAAAAATACTTACCCGTGAAGCATTTGAAAATGCCATTATGATAAACGCTGCCATTGGTGGTTCCACCAATTTTGTTATTCATTTATTAGCCATTGCTGGTAGAATAGGGGTTGAATTAAATATCGATGATTTTGATAAATTTTCTCAAAACATTCCACTGCTTGCCAACATACAACCCTCTGGCGAAAATTACATGGAGGATTTGTATTATTCCGGAGGCTTGCCTGCAGTAATAAAAGAAATGAAGGCCATTATTCACAATCATGCCATAACGGTGAATGGCAAAACCATGGGAGAGAATTGTGCTGCCGCAGAAGTGTATGACAGGAATATAATAAGCACTATGCAGAAGCCCTTTAAACCAGCATCAGGCATCGTTGTGGTTAAAGGAAACCTTGCACCAAATGGTGCGGTGATTAAACCTTCTGCTGCAAGCCCCTCTTTATTGAAACATTCAGGAAAGGCAGTAGTTTTTGAAAATATCGAAGACTATCATGCACGTATTGATGATCCGGAATTATACGTTGATGCAACAAGTATTATGGTGCTAAAGAATGTTGGACCGAAAGGTTATCCGGGCATGGCCGAAGTGGGTAATATGGCATTGCCTAAAAAATTATTAGAACAGGGCGTTACAGATATGGTACGTATATCTGATGGCAGGATGAGCGGTACCGGCTTTGGTACGGTGGTATTACATGTTTCCCCCGAAGCCGCTGTAGGCGGCACTTTGGCGCTTGTACAAAATGGTGATATTATCAGCCTGGATGCACATAACAGAACATTGCATTTGGAAGTTTCGGATGAAATACTTGCTATTAGAAGAGCTGAGTGGAAGCCAACTGAAAAGATACATCCACGGGGCTATGTGCATTTGTATCAAACGCATGTAGAGCAGGCACACCTTGGTGCAGATATGGATTTTTTAAAAGGTAGTTCCGGCAGTGAAGTTGCCAGGGATTCGCATTGAGATGGTGGTTGGTGAATGGTGAATTTCAGACTCGGGCTTTGGGTATGTATGGCTTCGCATACAGGGCTCGACTGTCAGGGTAAGAGTAATCCGGAGGCGCATATTTCGGGGTGCTGAATTTTTATTATAAAAAACGAAGTAGTGTCCTTTTCACCATTCACCATTCACCATTCACAAAAAAGATTGCTTTACTAAAATAATAACTACACATGTCTCCAAAATTATTCGATGGAAAGGTTGCCATAGTTACCGGCGCAGGGCAAGGCATAGGTTTTGAAATATGCCGGCAACTGTGTCTGCA
>JAYTTM010001009.1:0-1031 GCA_043745055.1 Chitinophagaceae bacterium
TGCAGTTGGGGAATTGACCAACTGTCCGCCCGGAACTGAAGCTAAATTAATAAATAAAAGTTGATGTTTAGAACTAATACCAAACAGAATTCCGTCCGCCGGAACCAAAGTTTGGATATGCACTGCCGATGATTGTTCTTCCGTCCAGCCCCAATTGCAGCAATACTTTTGTTGGTGGCAGTTTTAGTCTGAGGTTGTGTTAGAGTGTTACAGATAAATTAAGATGTCCACCAAGTCCAACTTCTATAATTTTTTGCAATGTTGAAATGCGTACATCTTTAATATCATTTTCAACTTTAGAAATATAGGCTTTATTTGTTCCACATTTTTCGGCAAGTTGTTCTTGTGTTAAACCTTTTTCAAGCCTTGCTTCATGTATCATTGCTCCTAATTTAAAAGTTTCATAACCTTTATCAAATTTGTGTCTTTTAGGAGTTCCTTTTTTGCCATATTGTTCGTCAATTAACACGGCAAGCGTCTTTGTGTTATTTTTTGTTTTCATAATATTCCTCCTTTATTTTTAATGCATTGACAATTTCTTGTTTAGGTGTTTTTTGTGTTTTTTTCTGAAACCCATTTGCTAATACAATTAATTTACCTTCGTCAAAGAAGCAAAAAATTCTAAAAATGTCACTTCCAAGTTGAATACGAATTTCATAAAGTCCGTTTGTGCCTTCCAAATGTTTTAGGTAAGTTTCTGGAACTTGTTGAACTTCTTCAATGAGCAAAAATGTCCAAATAATCTTTTCTTTTACTTTTTGTCGTTGCTTTTTCAGAAACTCCTCGAAGTAATCCTTATAAGTTATGATTGTTCTATATTTTTTTGCTGTACTCACAATGCAAATATACAAAAGTAGTCCAATAAGGCAACTTTGTTTTTTATGAGATTTATTTCAAGATTTACATTAGGAATGATTGTCCAAAAAATTGCCACCAACGGTAGGTATTGCTGTCAGGCAGGGAATTCATTGCTGTGTCCGACCCCAACCGCTGATGAATAAAGATATAAAAGTAAAAGATAACAACCAAAA
>JAYTTM010001010.1:0-1031 GCA_043745055.1 Chitinophagaceae bacterium
TTCATAGTGTTGATGTTGTATTATTAATCGTGTAGTAATTAAACCGCATCATAAATTTTACTGCAGCTTAGTTTAGTGCATTTAGCAATTTAATTGCCACACTAAACAGCAAACTATTAATAGATAGAAGCATTAATTTATTTCAGTATTGCTTCAAACACGGCATCATTAACTTTTACCGGGTATTTATTTTTCAATACAGCTACCCACTTTTCTTCTAAAAAATTCTGATAGTCATTTATTACCAGTCCTCTTGCTTCTTCAAAACATCTTTGAAGGTTAGCAGGATATAAATTTAATATTTGTACAAAACTGGCGGTATTATCGCCGGGGTTTACAACAGGGGTTGAAATTAAACCTTCAGCTACTTTGGTGCCTGCAGGTAATTGAAGCTGCGCCAGTTCGTACCTGCCAGAGTCGGATTGAATGGTTGCATCACTTTCTTCAGCAATTTGTTTCCAGTTTTTTCCATTCTTTAAAGCTTGCACAGCCAATTCTGCAGATTTGATATTGCTGCAATTAAATAAATAAACAGCGGCGCTTTCTGCCCACTGGTATTTGGCTTTGTTGCTTCCATAATACTTTTTTAAACCTGCAGAATCATTAGAAGCTTTGTTCCATACATTGCGTTCCATAATTTCAAACAACATATTTCCTTCTTTAAATTCCTGCAGCTGGTATTTAAATTCTTCATTGTATTCTTCCAGGTGTTTGCGGTAATATTCTATCGTAGTTGTATTGATGTATTTATTCAACAGCTCACTGTTGTTTTCGCCTTTATATACATCCTGGTTTAGTTTGTAATCTTTTACAAAATTCAACCAGTCCCTGCCAGTTACCGGTTGTTTTGTAAACGAAAAAATAATTGATTTATTAATGGGATAATTACCCAAAACCCCAGTAGCAGAAACACTGTCAGCATACCTAAATAACAGTGCGTCTTTTACAGTGGTATTTCTTTTATACCCGGTTTTAGCCAGTAAGGTTTTGGTGAAATTGGCTTTTGATTCATTGATCCTTGAATCTTTTAA
>JAYTTM010001011.1:0-1030 GCA_043745055.1 Chitinophagaceae bacterium
AGGAGAAGGAAAGTTATTTAATCCACAACAGCATTTTATTGTATGCGTAAATATGCCGGGTAGTTGTTATGGAAGTATTCATCCGCTGGATATAGACGACACAACCAGAGAACCATTTTTCCATCTGTTTCCGTTGTTTACGACAAGAGATATGATAAGGGCTTATCAACCGTTAAAAAATTTCCTGGGCATACATAAAATTTACGTGGGTTTAGGCGGGTCTATGGGTGGACAACAGTTACTTGAATGGGCAATTGAAGAGCCTGATTTATTCGATAATATAATTCCAATTGCAACCAATGCATTTCATTCTCCATGGGCAATTGCATTTAATGCATCGCAACGGATGTGTATAGAAACAGACACTACATGGAAAAATAAAAATGCTGAAGCAGGTATCAACGGCATGAAAGTAGCGAGGAGTGTGGCTTTGCTTTCCTATCGCAATTACGAAACCTACCTTACTGCACAATCAGAGAAAAACAATGAATCTATTGATGGTTATAAAAGCGATTCTTACCAACGGTACCAGGGAGAAAAACTGGCCAAACGGTTTAATGCATTTAGTTATTATTTTTTAAGCAAGAGTATGGATGCCCATAACCTTGGCCGTGGCAGAGATTCGGTTACAACTGCATTACAAAGTATCTGTTCCAATACCCTGGTTATAGGTATTGAATCGGATGTATTGTTTCCGGTAGCTGAGCAAGCGTTTTTAGCCAATGAAATACCTGGTGCATCTTTGTCACTCATAAAATCAACGTATGGTCATGATGGTTTTTTACTGGAGTTTACACAGATAGAAAAAGTAATCAGGGAGTTTTTGCCAAAAATAGAATGATTCAATATGCATAAATTATGTTGTCTTTTTATATCGTCAGCTGTACTTATTAAAACATCGAATTAAACTAAATAATACTGCCTAAATCAATCTGCATATGTCAACAACAACACAACTAAATATCGGACTCTTTGGCTTTGGCGTGGTAGGAAAAGGTTTGTATGATGTGCTGCAAAATACGCCGGCACT
>JAYTTM010001012.1:0-1030 GCA_043745055.1 Chitinophagaceae bacterium
AAAGATTTTAAGCATGTAAACCTGGAAGACAATTCTATTTTTACATCCCCCTATTATTACCTGCAACCCAATGATGTGGTGGTGGTAAGCCCTAATGAAAAGCTGATTACAGATCAGCAACGAAAGACGCAATACCAGCAGACATCAACTATTATTCTACAAGCTTTAACAATTTCTATTATCATCTACCAGACTTTTTTTAGAAAATAGCATGCTACCATATTTATGAACGAACAGGAATTTTTTAAAGAAAAGCAAGAGACCAATATATTTGTGCTGGTACTGCAGAAATACCTTCCATTTTGGCCCCTGTTTGCCCTCACCATTCCCATAGCCATGAGTGTGGCCTACGTGTACCTGAAATCGCAGATACCTATTTATGTTGCAACTGCCAAGGTATTATTGAAAGATCCCAACAAAGGCGGTGGCGATTCCAAAGTACTGGATGCCTTAAATATATTCAGTGAAAAGAAAATTGTTGACAATGAAATTCTGGTTTTAAGATCCTCCGGATTGATGAAGCAGGTGGTGGATTCGTTGGATTTGTATGCTACTGTTTATAATGAGGGTAAAGTAAAAACAGAGGAACTTTATGGCACCAATTCTCCCATACATTTTATTGCACTTGAAAAAGACAGTATCTACAATTATGCACAATATTATTTTAAAATAGACTGGAAGAGCCGCACGGTAAGTATCAACAATCAACAAATTGCATTTGAATCTACCGTGGTGTTAGACAATGTGGTTTACAGGCTAGTGATGAATAACAAATACAATACCTCACTTGTTGGAAAGAACTTCTTAATAAGATTAAGACCCATAGATGCAGCTGCGGGGGAAATAATCGTTTCATTAAGAGCAAGCCCATTATCCAATGTTTCTACGGTGCTGGATGTAAAGCTGGAAAGCCCTGAACCATACAAAGCGAGAGAAGTATTAACTAAATTATTTGAACTATACAATTCTGAAGGTATTGATGATAAAAACCAGATAGCTAAACGTACGTTGAATTTTATAGACGACCGGC